>JAZRUP010000182.1:0-1573 GCA_045652645.1 Eubacteriales bacterium
AGGTCGCGCTCGCGTCTTATTTCGCATCTGTTGCGGAGGAGCTTTCGGGTGAAAACGAGCCCGCCGAGGATATTTTGAGGCTTACACTCAACGCGTTTTTCGCTCTCGAAAACGACAAAAAGCCCCCCATGCAGATAAAGGCGGCTTTTGAACTGCGTGCCGCGGCGATCTCGGGATTTTTGCCCGACCTTGAATATTGCCGTATATGCCGTGATCCGAAAGCAGAGCTGCTTTATCTTGACGTTATGAACGGCTGCCTGCTTTGTTCCGAATGTATGAACAAAGCCTCACTTGCGGCATCCCGCGCGGCGGCAAAGAGCGAGGATATACGGGACGCTGTCATAATGATACCGATAACTCCGTCCGTTTCGGCGGCGATGCGTTACGTTATCTCGGCAGAACCGTCAAGAATACTCGCGTTCAGTCTGACGGATGACGAGCTTCCGGATCTCGCAAAAGCGGCGGAAACGTATATTTTAAGTCATATCGGACACGGATTTGATACGCTTGATTTTTATAAACTCATATCATAAATATAGGAAAAAACGATGCAGATAACCGAAAAAACTTTAAAGACACTTGAATTTGATAAAATACGCGAAATGCTCGCGGATTCCGCTTTGACTGCGGGCGCGCGTGAGCTTTGTATGCGACTCACGCCAACAGACAGAATAGAGGAGATACTTCGCCGCCAAAGAAGAACGACGGATGCGAAGCGCCTTATGAGTATAAAGGGCGCGCCGTCATTCGGGGAGATAGTTGACGTGTCTGATGCCTGCGAGAGATCTCTCAAGGGCGCAACGCTTACAACTCGCGAGCTGCTTGACGTTGCTGACCTTCTTCTTGTTTCAAGACGTCTTCTTGAATATATAAGAATGAATAAGCTCTTTACGACGGTGCTTGATGAGATATTCGAGCGGCTCGTATCCAACCGTAAGCTTGAAGATAAGATAACGCGCGCTATCATTTCGGAGGATATGATATCCGACGATGCATCGCCCGAGCTTGGCGATATAAGGCGCAAGATGCGCGTTGTAAATAACAGGATAAGAGATATGCTCCAGCACTATACGCAGAGCAGTGAATACTCAAAATATCTTCAGGATAATATCGTTACGATGAGAAACGGACGCTACGTTATCCCTGTTAAGGTAGAGCATAAGGGCGACGTCAAGGGTCTTGTTCACGACACCTCAAGCTCAGGCGCGACACTTTTTATTGAGCCTATTGCCGTAGTTGAGGCTAATAACGATCTGCGTGAGCTTGCCTCAAAGGAGGAAAGAGAGATAGAGCGGATACTCGCCGATATGTCGAACGACGTAGCGGAGATGTCCTCAGCTATAATGTTCAATTACAGAAATATAACGGAGCTTGCGTTCGTTTTCGCTTGTGCCGAGCTTTCATTCAGAATGAACGGAAATCCGCCTTCCATCAACAGCGAAAGACTTATAAGCCTGAAACGAGCACGACATCCGCTTATAAACAAAGACAAGGTCGTGCCGATAGACGCGATAATCGGTGACGGATACGATACGCTGATAATCACGGGTCCCAACACCGGCGGTAAAACAGT
>JAZRUP010000183.1:0-4809 GCA_045652645.1 Eubacteriales bacterium
GTCCTTGATGTAGTACCAAGCATCTTGCAAACCTCTGTAATATCATACATTTGCTTTTGATACATATCCTCACCCCCTCTATATTATATCATACCACTTGACGTTGCGTCAATGTCAAGTGGGAAAATAAAAATAATTGAAATTAGCGTACCTGCTTTATCGCAGGTACGCCAAAGAGGTGTTTTTTTCGTGGTGTTGGGGGGCGAATGCTTCGAACACCATAATTATTTCTCCGCTGACTTCTTTGCCTTCAGTATCTTAAACGTTTGAAGTCCGACTATGATAAGCGCGCCGATGGCGAAGAATATCCAATTAAAACGTCCGAAAGACATCCACGGCCTCGGCTCGTCGAGCGTTACGGGGCCCATCATTATCGAATAAAGCGACGCGACAAGCATACCTATTACAAAATAGACCGTTTGTGAGCGGAATTTCTCAAGGCAGAGCTTTATCCCCTTAATTCCGAGAGCCGCGCCGGTGAGCGCTCCAAGCCCGAAAATGCAGAGCATCGGAAAAGGCTTAAAATTGAATTTAATGACCGAAGCTATGCCCTCTGTTATCGGCTGGTATACTCCGAAAACAAGAAGTATCGTCGAGCCCGACACCCCGGGGAGTATCATCGCAATTATCGCGATAGCTCCTACAAAGAACAAAAGTATAGCGAGCGGGAACGAGAAATTGCCGAGATTTCTCGACTCAATATTCATAGTCGCTGAGAAATACGTAAGTCCCACAATAAGCGCAAGACCGAGTACCGTCCAGACAAGATTATAATATTTCTTTTTAAGACATTCGCGCTCATCGTACGCCATAACGGGTATTGAGAACAGCACAAATCCAAAGAAAAGCGAGCTTATGGCATAAACGTATTTGACGAAAAGCTTATCAAGCAGAAGCATAGCACCTATCATTCCGCCTGCCCAGCCGATTCCGATGAGGATAACGTACATAAGCGCTTTCTTGCGTCTTTCCTTACTATATATAACATCGTTGAACGCGCCTACAAAATCATCGAAAAACCCCATAAGCATAGCGATCGTTCCGCCCGATACTCCCGGTACACTGTTCGCGACCGACATACATAAGCCAAAGAACGCTATTTTTATCGAATTCAAGATCTTTTTCATTTTAAAATTAAACCTTTCTTAAGCTTTCGTCTTTATCAAGACGGTCTATAAGGTCCGCTATAAGTCCCCTGTCACAGTGGCAAAGACAAAGATCGACGAGCTCTTTAACCTCGGGGATCGCGTTCTCGGGGCAGACCGAAAAGTCTGCCGCGCGGAGCATCGTAATATCGTTTTCATAGTCTCCGCAGGCAAAAAGCTTCATTTTCCGTCCGCTTTCCTTCTCAATAAGCCGTTTAAGCTCCACTACCCTGTCGGCCTTCGTGATACCGAGCTTTTGACACTCAAGAAACGTCTCGCAGCTTTTTGCGAACTCAAAAGTATCGGGAAATCCCGATTCAAGCTCAGCTCTTATTACGTCAAGCTCATCGGGTTCACCTCGAAAGACCACCTTAAAAACACCGTGAAGGTCCGTATCCCATTCTCCAAATGGAAGAAGGTGAAACATATCTTCTCCAATCGTTTTTGAATAATTTTCAATTCCTCGAACGAGAAGATCAGAGATTATTCCTATGCCGGAATTTACAACTATTCCAACGGTTTTATGATTTTGACGAATAAAATTCAGCGCTTTTGAAACCGTTTTACCGTCAATAAAACTCGCATCAATGATCTTTTCTTTGGAGAAATCATAAAAGCACGATCCGTTTGAAAGCACGGCAGGCGCGTTTAAGCTTTTTGGCACTTCGGCTATAGGAGAGATCACATAGAAAATTCTACCCGAGGCTATCGTAAAGCGTCCGCCCTCGGACTTAAAATATTCTATTGCCTCGATATTTTCAGGGACGACACGACCGCCGTTGCCGAGAAATGTTCCGTCCATATCACTGACTATAAGTATTCCGTCAAATTTTCCCATTTTGTTACCTTTTCAACTTCCAACTTTTAACTCATAGTTCTAAACTCTTACAGAATCAGAATATTATTAAAGCGTTTGCTTCTTTGCTGAAAAACCACCCCAATTTTTAGGAGTTATCACTCCCAAAAATTAGGTTGCTTTTTCCGAGACGCAAAGAGGAATTTCGCGCTCTGCGGAGCGCGACCGGCGTTTCGTCGCCGGCTCACGACAAGCCTTCCGCAAGGCTTGAGCGAAACTTTCAAAAGGCTTCGCCCTATAAAGCTTTATCCAAGCTTCCTAAGCTTCTCAAGTATCTCGCAAAAGCCGTCGGGGAGAGGAGCTTCGAAGGTCATAAGCTCACCCGTTTTCGGGTGAGTTAAGATCAGCTTGCCCGCGTGGAGGCATTGACCTTCGTTATATTGCTTGTTCTCTTTTTCAAATTTAGTATGACCGCCACCGTATAGAGTATCCCCGAGGAGAGGGTGCCCTATGTGCGACATATGCACTCTTATCTGATGCGTTCTGCCTGTTTCGAGCTCGCATTTGATATAAGTGAAGCCCGAAAAGCGCTCAAGGACCTCGTAATGCGTTACCGCCTCACGCGCTCTTTTCTCGGGATCGCGTATGACCGCCATTTTTTTGCGATCTGTAGGACAACGTCCTATCGGCGCGTCTACCGTTCCCCCGTCAACCTTGAAACCACCCACGGCGACTGCGAAATACACGCGCCTCATACTGTGAGTTTTAAGCTGCTCCGACAGTGAGAGGTGAGCTTCGTCGTTTTTGGCGACCGCTATAAGTCCGCTCGTATCTTTATCTATTCTGTGTACGATCCCGGGGCGCATAATGCCGCCGATGCCCGACAGGCTGTCACCGCAATGATAAAGCAGCGCGTTAACGAGCGTTCCGTCGGGATTCCCCGCCGCGGGATGAACGACCATCCCCGACGGCTTATTGATAACTATTATGTCGTTATCCTCATAAACCACGTCAAGCGGTATATTCTGCGGCACCGCTTCATCCGGTTCGGGCTCGGGGAGAACTATCTCCACCGTGTCGCCCGTATTCAGTTTTCGGTTTTTTGCCGCTTCCCTGCCGTTGACGGTAATAAATCCGTCCTCAGACAGCTTTGCGGCGGCGGAACGGGCCAAGCCCGCCTCCGCCGCCGCAAAAAGGTCAAGCCTCGTTCCCTCCGCCGTCATGTCCACCGTCAGCATCAGTATTTCCGCCGCTTCGGGGATGGGTTTTGGATTCGATCTTTGCTTGTTTTTCATTTTTATATTCCTGAATAGTTGAATTTATCAGATATAGAAAAAGTAACGCCGCGCCTATGCAGACAAACGAATCAGCCCCGTTGAATATGGGGAAATCCATAAAATCAAAAGTAATAAAATCTATTACCGAGCCGATAAAAACTCTGTCTATCATATTTCCGATACCACCCGCGATTATAAGCGCAAGCGATGCCGTAAGGAGTTTGTTTTTTGGACGTTTGAGATAGATATACAGGAGCACGGCAATTATAGCAACCGTTGATACCGTTATAAATATCCATCTTTGGTCCGCAAACATTCCCCAAGCAGCGCCCTTGTTTCCTCCGGGGAGAAATTCAAGACGCAGCACCCACGGTATTATTCTGATGGGACCTTGATCCTGCAGAAAAAATACTGAAAGCCATTTTGTGATCTGGTCTATAAAGACCAAAACGATCACAGAAAGCGACCAGACAAACATCATCCGTTAACGATAGCCGCGCAGCGGGGGCAAAGCACGCCCTCTCCGTCAGCTACAGGCATTTCCGTGTGCATCCAACATCTGTCGCAACGCTCACCTGCCGCGACCTCGACCTTGACCGCGATTCCCGACTGTTTTTCTGTGAACGCGCCCGCGGGAGCCGCGCCCTTGACTACGCTTGCCGCGGATACGATATATACTGTAGAGAGCTCTGACTTGAAGGAATCAAGAAGCGCTACTATCTCGTCGTTATCCGAATAAATGGTAACCGCAGCGTCAAGAGACTTACCGATAAGCTTTTCAGCTCTCGCTATCTCAAGTGCCTTCATAACGTCGTCACGAAGGTCGAGAAGCTTGTTCCATCTATCGGTAATTTCCTCGAATCGCCAAGCCTCGTTGTACTCGGGAAGCTCATTTAAAAGCACGCTGTCCTTGTTATCCGACGCCGAGTGAGGCATACACTGCCAGATCTCCTCGGACGTGAACGCGATAATGGGAGCGCAGAGTCTTGTCAGAGCCGAGAGGATGATCCACATAGCGGTCTGTGCCGAGCGGCGAAGAGCCCCGTCGGTCTTTTCGGTATAAACTCTGTCCTTGGTTATGTCGATATAAAGCTTCGACATATCCGTGGTGCAGAAATTATTTATCGCGTGATACGCGATATGGAATTCGTAATCTACATAAGCCTTGCGAACCGTTTTGGTCAGCTCGTTGACTCTTCCGAGAGCCCACTTATCAATTTCCGTGAGATCTTCGATCTCGACCGTATCTGTGTCGGGATCAAAATCTCCGAGGTTGGCTAGAAGGATTCTCGCTGTATTTCTGATCTTTCTGTACGCTTCGGAGAGCTGTTTGAATATCTCCTTCGAACAACGCACGTCTGCGTGATAGTCGGAGGATGCTGCCCAGAGTCTTACGATATCAGCGCCAAAGTCCTTGATAAGGTCGGCGGGATCAACACCGTTTCCGAGAGACTTGTGCATAGCCCTTCCCTGACCGTCAACGACCCAACCGTGTGTCAGGACCTGACGGAAGGGTGCGCCCTTATCAAGTGCTCCGACAGACGTCAGAAGCGAGGAAGTCGGAGGCCAAGCGGTCTTAGGAAGACAAATT
>JAZRUP010000184.1:0-11221 GCA_045652645.1 Eubacteriales bacterium
AATATTTCTTCATTGATATGAAGATCATTTTTATATTGAAATCAGAATTCATTGTAATCCTCTTTTGTAATTAATATATTGTAATTGTAACATATAGGAAAGGGTCTTGTCAATAACTTTTGGCGAAAAACGCAAACGGGCTTATTGACAAAACTATCCCGTTGTGTTAAAATTTTTATAAATAAATAATATTTTTGAGTTTGGAGGATTTATGGATAGCAAAGAAAAGCTTTATATATGCCTCGAATCTATAAGGAGACAGACGGATTTTGTTCCTGAGGTCATGCTCGTTCTCGGCTCGGGACTCGGCGGCTTTGCCGACAGAATGGAAAAGGAGATAAGTATCCCCTATTCCGATATAGAATGCTTTCCCGTTTCGGGTGTCAGCGGACACGCGGGCGTGCTTCATCTCGGTTACATTGGCGGCGTTCGGATCGCGGCGATGCAGGGAAGAGTGCATTATTACGAGGGACACGATATGTCTGACGTCGTGCTTCCGCTCCGCGTTATCAGAATGATGGGGGCTAAAACGCTTATCCTCACCAACGCGGCGGGAGGTATCAATAAAAACTACCGAGTAGGCGATTTTATGCTTATCCGCGACCATATATCGTCGTTTGTCCCGTCACCCCTCAGAGGCGCGAATATAGACAGCCTCGGAACGCGTTTCCCCGATATGACGGTGGTCTACGACAAAAAGCTCGGTGATGCCGCAAAAAAATGCGCTAAGGAAAAGTGGATAACACTTCAAGAGGGTGTATATCTTCAGACTCCGGGACCGCAGTTTGAAACGCCTGCCGAAATTGAGATGTACCGAGGCTTCGGAGCTGACGCTGTCGGTATGAGTACAGCTTGCGAGGCTGTTGCCGCGCGCCACGCGGGATACAGAGTATGCGGGATCTCGATGATCTCGAACGCCGCGGCGGGAATGTCGGGTCAGCCGCTCACACACGAGGAGGTCAAGGCGGCGGCAGACAAGGCGGCGGAGAATTTTGCCGCGCTCGTTGAGGCTATTATAGCTTCAGTGAATAAGTAAGGATCAGGAGGAGAATATGAAACAGTCACCCGAAATAGAGGTCAAGCTGTCTGACGATCTTATGCGGCGCTTGCTTTATATATCCAAAGCTGAGGGAAGAACGCCCAACAACCAGTTTACTCTTATGCTGAGAAATTATATTTCTTATTTCGAGAGAACGAAAGGGAAGATCCCCCAGAGCGAGCTGTCTAAGATCGACATATCGGAGTATATGCCGAAGGAGAGCGAAAACAAATAAAGCGCAAACGGCGGAGAAAAGCTCCGCCGTTTGGCATTGTTTATATAGAATATATATATATTATTTAATAAAAATCTCAAAATATGTCGTTTATAATTATTGACTTTGCGCGTGTGATGTGGTATAATATTAACATATATTAACAATGGTATTCAGGAGTCTTTTGATCCAACTTTTTGCGGCAATCCCATTTCTCGTTTTTTCTTGAAGAAAAGGACTGCCTTTTTGCGTTTTTACCGTTGTGCGAAATTTTATGACAAGGGGTCATCATTTATGAAAAAAGTAGCTATTATCATGGGAAGTGACAGTGATCTGCCCGTAGTAAAGCCCGCCGCGGATACTTTGCGCGCGTTCGGGGTTCCGTTCGACGTGAGAGTTCTTTCCGCGCACAGAACGCCCGCAGAACTTAAGGAATATGCATCGACAGCACGCGAGAACGGCTTCGGTGTAATTATTGCCGCCGCCGGAAAGGCTGCGCACCTTGCGGGGGCTGTTGCCGCTAACACAACGCTTCCTGTTATCGGAATACCTGTAAAATCCTCAACTTTGGACGGCCTTGACGCTCTCCTTTCGACTGTGCAGATGCCCGCAGGCATCCCCGTAGCCACGGTTGCTATCGATGGAGCTAAAAACGCCGCCCTTTTATCTTTACAGATACTCGGTGTAACAGATCCCGAGATAGCCGAGAAGCTTGACGCTAACCGCAAAGAGGCATCCGACGCGGTGCTTGCAAAGGACAGGGATATCGCATCAAAAATATAAAGAAAAATGAAAAATAAGGAGTCAAGGAGTCAGTAAATGGGCGGATTTTTCGGCGCGACGTCACAGCGCGACTGTGTGGCGGACGTATTTTTCGGAGTTGATTACCATTCTCACCTCGGAACGAGAAGGGGAGGAATGGCGGCATACGATTCTGAGATAGGCTTTCAGAGAGAAATACACAATATAGAAAACTCTCCCTTCAGAACCAAGTTCGAGATGACACTCGGAGAGATGAAGGGAACGGCTTGTATCGGATGTATAAGCGATACGCACCCGCAGCCTATGCTGATAAGAGCTAAGGGTGGAGCGTTCGCTATAACGACCGTCGGCTGCATCAACAACAAAAACGAGCTTGTTGAAAGATTTTTTGCGAGCGGCGGAAACCATTTCGACGCGATGAGCGGAGGCCTTGTCAATGATACGGAGCTTGTAGCCTCGCTTATCTGCTTTTCCGACAATGTTGTCGAGGGAATCAAGTTCGCGCAGACACAGATAGACGGATCTATGACGATCCTTCTTATGCTCGACGACGGCTCGCTTATAGCGGCACGTGACAGACTCGGACGTCTGCCTGTTGAGATAGGCAAGAACCGCGACGGACATTGCGTTACCTTTGAGTCGTTCGCGGCGGAAAAGACGGGATACAAGATAATCCGCGAGCTCGGACCCGGTGAGATAGTACGTCTTACGGCAAAGGAGTGCGAGGTGCTTGCCGAGCCCGGCGAGAAGCTGAAGATCTGCGCGTTCCTCTGGACGTATTACGGATATTCAAACTCTACCTACGAGGGCGTTAACGTTGAGGTAGCGAGAAACCGAAACGGAGCTATAATGGCAAGATACGATGAAAAGCGCGGCGTCGCGCAGGATATAGACGCGGTCTGCGGAGTTCCCGATTCGGGAGTCCCTCACGCGATAGGATATTCGAACGAGAGCCACAAGCCTTTCAGCCGTCCGTTTATCAAATATACGCCAACGTGGCCCCGTAGCTTTATGCCGCAGAACCAGAGAGAGCGAAATAGGATAGCAAAGATGAAAATGGTTCCCGTCGGCGAGCTTATCAAGGGCAAAAAGCTGCTTTTCGTTGACGACAGTATCGTCAGGGGAACACAGCTGCGCGAGACCGTTGATTTCCTTTACAACAACGGCGCGAAGGAGGTCCATATGCGTTCAGCGTGTCCTCCCATAATGTTCGGTTGCAAATATCTGAATTTTTCGAGAAACACGAGTGATATGGATCTGCTCGCCAGACGCACGATAGACGAGCTTGAGGGCGAGGAAGGATCAAATCATATTCACGAATATATAGATCCCGACACAGAGCGCGGCAGACGTATGAGAGAAGAGATATGCAAGAAATTGCACCTTTCGTCGCTTGAATATCAGTCTGTCGAGGGCGCTCTCGAGGCTATCGGCATCGATCCCGAAAAGATCTGCACTTACTGCTGGACGGGAAAAGAATAAACTTAAAAATAAATTAAAAAGAGGTATAGATCATGGAAAAGAGTTTTAGCGAGAGCTACGCGGCGGCAGGCGTTGATATTACAGCGGGTTACCGCGCCGTTGAGCTTATGAAAAAGCATGTCAAGAGAACCGTTATACCCGGCGCTGACGTGGATATCGGAGGATTTGGTGGACTTTTTGTTCCTAATATTGCGGGAATGGAAGAGCCCGTGCTCGTCAGCGGAACCGACGGCGTCGGTACGAAGCTGAAGCTTGCGTTTATTCTGGACAAGCACGATACGATAGGCATCGATGCCGTTGCTATGTGCGTAAATGACATAATCTGCTGCGGAGCGAAGCCCCTTTTCTTCCTTGATTACATAGCTTGCGGAAAGAACTATCCCGAGAAGATCGCGCAGATCGTCGGCGGTGTTGCCGAGGGCTGCGTGCGTTCGGGCTGCGCGCTCATCGGAGGTGAGACCGCGGAGCATCCCGGCATGATGCCCGATGAGGAATACGACATAGCGGGCTTTGCGGTCGGTGTTGTAGACCGCAAGAAGGTTATAGATAACAAAAAGATTGCTGAGGGTAACGCGATAATCGCGCTTCCGTCAAGCGGAGTTCACTCTAACGGCTTCTCACTTGTCAGAAAGGTATTCGACCTTGAGAGCGACGAGGCTAAAAAGCCCGTCGCCGAGCTTGGCGGACGTTCGCTTCTTGAGGCGCTTCTCGAGCCTACGGTGCTTTACGTCAAGCCCGTTCTGAACCTTATAGAGAAGGTCGACGTCAAGGGTATCTCCCACATTACGGGCGGCGGTTTCTATGAGAATATTCCGAGATGTCTGCCCGACGGTATCGGAGCTAAGATCAATAAGGATTCTCTCCGTATACTCCCCATATTCGATCTTATCGCAAAGGCGGGCAACGTACCCGAAAGAGATATGTTCAACACCTATAATATGGGTGTTGGTATGTGCGTTATCGTTGATAAGAACGATGTTGACGTATCACTTGCAACGCTTCGCGACAACGGTATCGACGCGTACGTTATGGGCGAGACCGTCGCGGGTGACGGCGTAGAATTTTGCTGATGATGGCGGATAAAGTTAAAATAGCAGTGCTTGTTTCGGGCGGCGGCACGAATCTTCAGGCGCTGATCGATGCCGAGAGATCGGGAATTATTAAATCGGGTAAGCTTTCGCTCGTCGTATCGAGCAAGCCCGACGCGTACGCTTTGACAAGAGCCGCAAACGCGGGTATCAAAACGGCTGTCGCGTCAAGACGAGAGCTTGGTTCGCAAGCGGCGTTTGAGACAAAGATACTTGAGGCCCTTGAAGAAAACGGTATCGAGCTTATAATTCTCGCGGGATTTATGAGTATTCTCAGCGAGGATTTCGTCAAAAAATATCCTAAACGCATCATAAACGTCCACCCCGCGCTTATTCCGTCGTTCTGCGGAGAGGGATTTTACGGACTCCGCGTTCACGAGGCGGCACTCGCGTACGGTGTTAAGCTGACGGGAGCGACGGTGCATTTCGTCAACGAGATCCCAGACGGCGGCGAGATAATCGCGCAAAAGTCGGTCGCGATCAGAAAGAACGACACGCCCGAGACTCTTCAGAGAAGAGTAATGGAGAGAGCGGAGTGGAAGCTTTTGCCCCGCGCTGCTGAAAGCGTTTCAAGGGAAATACTAAAAAACAAAAAATAAAATACAGGAGATATAAAAATGAACGTTTACAAAACTTACGACATAGGCGCACTTCTGCGCCGCAACAGCTACCCCGGCAGAGGTATTATCGCAGGTCTTTCGAAGAACGGTAAATATGCTGTAACCGCTTATTTCATTATGGGAAGAAGCGAAAACAGCCGCATCCGTGTATCCAACGATTTCGGAGATGAGGTCATGACCCATCCGTCCGACGCGTCGAAGGTCGAGGATCCCTCGCTCATCATTTATTCTCCCGTAAAGAAGGTCGGCAAGAAGCTCGTCGTGACCAACGGCAATCAGACCGACACTATCGTTGATTTCCTCAACGCGGGCAAGACCTTTGAGGAGGCGCTTGAAACACGCGAGTTCGAGCCCGACGTACCCAACTTCACTCCCAGGATCAGCGCGATGCTCGATTTTGAGAATGGCTACAAGTACAAAATGAACATTCTAAAGAGCGCTGACGAAAAGGGAAGCGCTTGCAACCGCTATACTTATTCTTACACGCCCGTTGAGGGACTCGGACATTTCATCCACACCTACAATAAGGACGGAAATCCTATCCCCACATTTACAGGCGAGCCCGAAAGGATCAATATTCTCAACAGCATCGACGCGTTTACGAACAAGATCTGGAACAACCTCAACGAGGACAACAAGATCTCGCTCTACGTCCGTTACGTATCCCTCAAATCAGGCAGAGCAACGGTCAGAATGATCAACAAGAACGTTAAATAAGAGGTGTAAAATGAACGAACTCGAACTTAAATACGGCTGTAATCCCAACCAGAAGCCATCTAAGATCTTTATGAAGGACGGCTCGGAACTCCCCAACAAAATCCTTTGCGGCAGACCGGGTTATATAAACTTCCTCGACGCATTCAACGCGTGGCAGCTCGTTAAGGAGCTGAAAGCCGCAACGGGAGAATGCGCGGCGGCATCGTTCAAGCACGTCAGCCCCGCGGGCGCGGCTGTCGGACGTAAGCTTACCGACAAAGAGAAGAAGTCCTGCTTCGTTGACGATATCGAGGGCCTTGACGATTCTCTTTTGGCTTGCGCGTACGCAAGAGCGAGAGGTACTGACAGAATGTCCTCCTTCGGTGATTTTATAGCTCTCTCCGACGTCTGCGACGCAACTACGGCTAAGATCATCAAGCGCGAGGTCTCCGACGGAGTCATAGCTCCCGGATATACAGACGAGGCTCTTGAGCTTCTTAAGTCAAAGAGAAACGGCAACTACAATATTATCAAGATCGATCCCGAGTACGTTCCCGCCGAGAAGGAATACAAGGACGTTTTCGGTATCACCTTCGAGCAGGGAAGAAACAATTTTAAGATCGACCGTGAGCTTCTCGCAAACGTAGTAACGGCAAAGAAGGATATGCCCGAGGATGCTGTGACCGACCTTATGATCGCACTTATCACGCTTAAATACACTCAGTCCAACTCCGTTTGCTACGCAAAGAACGGTCAGACTACGGGTGTCGGCGCGGGTCAGCAGTCGAGGATCCACTGCACAAGACTTGCGGGCGGAAAATCCGATAACTGGTTCCTCCGTCAGAGCGACAAGGCGCTGAATCTCCCCTTCCTGCCCACTCTCGGCAGACCTGACAGAAACAACGTAACGGATATTTATATTTCAGACGATCACGAGGATGTTACCGCCGACGGAAATTGGCAGAAATACTTCACGGAACAGCCCGAGATCTTCACTCGCGAAGAAAAGAAGGCGTACCTCGCGACCATTACGGGCGTAGCCCTCGGATCCGACGCGTTCTTCCCGTTCTCCGATAATATCGAGAGAGCAAAGCGCTCCGGCGTCAGCTATATCGCTCAGCCCGGCGGCTCCGTCCGCGATGATCTCGTTATTGCCGCGTGCGACGAGTTCGGCATGGCAATGGCGTTCACGGGAATGAGACTTTTCCATCATTAATCAAGCAAAACATCACTCTTTCTCGGCGAAGCCTATTAAAAGTTTTGATAAAACTTTTTCAAAAGTTTTTCGAGAGCCGGCGGCGAAACGCCGGTCGCCCGTCGCAACGGGCGAAATTCTCCTTTGCGTCTCGGAAAAGGCAACCTAAATTTTGGGTGCGAAGTACCTAAAATTTGGGGTGGCTTTTCAGCAAAGAAACAAACGCAGAAGATTTAATTTGCTTCTATAACTTGAAAAAAGACGATAGGCAACGGACCGAACCGCGGTGAGACCGCCGGTCCCTACAAATCATTATTCATTAATACAACAAATTAAGGGAAAAAACTAATGAACATAATCGTAATCGGCTCGGGCGGTCGTGAGCATACCGTTATAAAAAAGCTCGCGCAAAGTCCCGAGATAACTAAAATCTACGCGCTCCCCGGTAACGGCGGCATCGCCGCCGACGCTGAATGCGTCAATATCGGCGCGACTGATATTGACGGCATCGTTGATTTCGCCAAGGATCACGATATAGGTTACGCAGTCGTCACACCCGACGACCCGTTAGCGCTCGGTGCGGTCGACCGCCTTAACGAGATCGGTATTCCTTGCTTCGGGCCGACTGCCGCGGCGGCGCAGATCGAGGCAAGTAAGGTGTTCTCGAAGAATCTTATGAAAAAGTACGGTATTCCTACTGCGGCTTTCGAGGTCTTTGAAAACGCGGAGGACGCGCTCCGGTACGTCAAGACTGCTCCGCTTCCCACCGTTATCAAGGCAGACGGACTCGCTCTCGGTAAGGGTGTTATAATTGCTGAGACCCGTGAGGACGCTGTGTCTGCGGTCAAGTCCATTATGGAGGATGGAGTCTTCGGAAAATCGGGCAACCGTATTGTTGTGGAGGAATTTCTGACGGGCCCCGAGGTCTCCGTTCTCGCGTTCACGGACGGCACGACCGTCAAGCCCATGGTATCCTCAATGGACCACAAGCGCGCGCACGACGGCGACGAGGGTCTTAACACCGGCGGTATGGGAACTGTCGCTCCTAACCCCTATTACACGGCTGATATTGCCGACGTATGTATGAACACCATATTCCTGCCGACGATCAAGGCAATGAAGGAGGAGGGCAGGGAGTTCCGCGGATGCCTCTATTTCGGACTTATGCTGACTCCGAACGGCCCGAAGGTAATTGAGTACAACTGCCGCTCCGGTGACCCCGAAACACAGGTCGTTCTTCCTCTTCTTGAATCCGACCTTTTCACGGTTATGAAGGCAACGACGAACGGAACGCTCGCAGAGACCGAGGTGAAATTCTCGGACGGCGCTGCTTGCTGTGTGGTTCTCGCGTCGAACGGATATCCCGAGAAATACGAGAAGGGCTATGAAATTACTATCCCCGATGGAATTGACGGTGAGGTCTACGTCGCGGGAGCTAAGCTTGAGGGCGGTAAGCTTCTTACCAATGGCGGCCGAGTTCTCGGCGCTGTCGCAACGGCTGACGACCTCAAAACTGCAATAAAGAAGGCTTACGCTGTTGCCGATAAAATTGAGTTCGGAAACAAATACTGCCGCCGAGATATCGGCGCAAGAGCGCTTAAAGCGCTGTAAAGAGTCAATAAAAAACTGTTGGCATAATAAAACACATTAGGTAAGCAAAAAGCCTCCCTTGTGTAAAGGGAGGTGCCGAGCAAATGCGAGGCGGAGGGATTGTATAATTCTTATGATAAAATAACAATCCCTCAGTCGCTTCGCGACAGCTCCCTTTGCACAAGGGAGCCTTGAGACTGTGCAAACCGATAATAATTTTTATAAAATAGGTTTGTGACTCTTCTAAAATACACAGTACAGAGGTATTATAATGGTTTACAGAGTATATGTTGAAAAAAAGCCGGGTCTTGACGGCGAGGCGAGATCGCTCGCGTCTGACCTTCGCACCCTGCTTAAGATAGACGGTATAAAGGCGCTCCGCGTTCTCAACCGTTACGACGTCGAGAATATCGACGAAAAGCTGTTCGATTACAGCGTGGGCGCGGTGTTTTCCGAGCCACAGCTTGACAACGTAAGCTACACCGTCCCCACGGGCGATACTGTTTTCGCGGTCGAGCCTCTCCCCGGTCAGTTCGACCAGAGAGCCGATTCCGCCGCGCAGTGTATCCAGATCATCTCCTGCGGTGAGCGTCCCACGGTCAGAACTGCCAAGGTTTACGTTATCGACGGCGTGCTGACTGCCGATGAGATATCCGCGGTCAAAAAATACGTTATCAACCCCGTTGAGTGCCGAGAGGCAAGCCTTGACACGGTCAAGACACTTAAGGCGGAGTTCGATGTTCCCGCGGATGTTGCCGTGCTTGACGGATTCCTCTCTCTTGACAGAGAATCCGCCGCGAAGTTCGTAGCGGCTTACGGTCTCGCTATGGACACCGACGACCTCCTTTTCTGCCGCGATTACTTCAAGAGCGAAAACAGAGAGCCTACGCTCACCGAGATCAGAATGATAGACACCTATTGGTCGGATCACTGTCGCCATACTACGTTCAACACAATAATCGACAAGGTAGAATGTGATGACCCGACGATAAACGCGGCGTTTAACGAGTATCTCAATATGAGAACCGAGCTCGGACGTAAGAAGCCCATCACCCTTATGGATCTTGGAACTCTTGGAGCAAAATATCTTAAATCCAAGGGGCTTCTCGATAAGCTTGACGAGTCCGACGAGATAAACGCGTGTACGATAAAGACGACCGTTACGGTCAATGGCCGTGACGAAGAGTGGCTTCTTCTTTTCAAGAACGAAACGCATAATCACCCGACGGAGATCGAGCCCTTCGGAGGAGCTGCAACCTGTATCGGCGGCGCTATCCGCGACCCGCTTTCAGGACGTTCTTATGTCTATGCCGCAATGCGTCTGACGGGCGCGGCAGACCCCACGAAGCCCGTATCCGAAACAATGCCCGGAAAGCTTCCTCAGCGTAAGCTCGTTACGACGGCGGCAGCGGGTTACAGCTCTTACGGTAACCAGATCGGACTTGCGACGGGTATAGTTGATGAAATTTATGATGACGGCTATGCCGCAAAGCATATGGAGCTTGGCGCGGTCATTGCCGCAACTCCCGCCAAATACGTTAGACGTGAATGCCCCGCTCCCGGCGACATCGTCATCCTTCTCGGAGGACGTACGGGCCGCGACGGTATCGGAGGCGCTACGGGTTCTTCAAAATCTCACACCGCGACGTCACTTGAGACCTGCGGAGCCGAGGTTCAGAAGGGTAACGCTCCCGAGGAAAGAAAGCTTCAGCGCCTTTTCAGAAATCCTGAGGCTCAGCTTATGATCAAGCGTTGTAACGACTTCGGCGCGGGCGGTGTTTCCGTTGCTGTTGGCGAGCTTGCGGACGGTCTTAAGATCGATCTTGACAAGGTACCGAAGAAATACGAGGGCCTTGACGGCACAGAGCTTGCGATCTCCGAATCGCAGGAGAGAATGGCTGTTGTCGTAGCCAAAGAGGATGCGGAGAGATTCTGCCGTCTTGCCGATACGGAAAACCTTGAATCCACGGTTATCGCGGAGGTAACGGAGGAGGCAAGACTCGTTATGACATGGCGCGGCAAGACTATCGTTGACGTTTCCCGTGAGTTCCTCGGAACGGACGGCGCGGAGAAGCATATCACAATAGCTCCCGCTCCCGCAAACGACTACAAGAAGTCGTTCAGCGACGATTTTACATCTGAATACGAAAAGCTCGCGGCTGACCTCAACGTATGCTCGAAGCGCGGACTGTCTGAGAGATTTGACTCCACGATCGGCGCGGGAACAGTGCTTATGCCCTTCGGCGGTAAGTATCAGAGAACGCCCATTCAGGCGATGGTGCATAAAATTTCTACGGAGTCGGGCGACACCGACAGCGTATCTTATATGTCTTGGGGATATAACCCCGAGATCACGAAGAAGAGCCCCTACCACGGCGCGTATCTTGCGGTCGTCGAGTCCGCGTCGAAGCTCGTAGCCGCGGGCGCGGAATTCTCCGACGTATACCTTTCATTCCAAGAGTATTTTGAAAAGCCTATGCGCGACCCCGCTCGTTGGGGCAAGCCCTTCTCCGCGGTTCTTGGCGCGCTTATGGC
>JAZRUP010000185.1:0-11744 GCA_045652645.1 Eubacteriales bacterium
TTGAGGCGGTGGAACAAGACCTAGGGAAGAAAAGAGGGTTACCGATAAAATCCAAATTCCTTTTAATCGTTACCCATATGTTTTTGTCTTTACTGTTCAAGCGCGAGCGCAACACGGCGCAGCTCCCCGGCAATCTCCGAAAAAATTTTCCCGGGATGCTCAGTGAATGAGCTTACAGAATATTTTGATACCAGCGTTCCTCTGCGGTTAAGAAGATTTATATATCCCTCGGTAACCTTTATCTCGAAATATTCGTTTGCTTTAAATGACGGCTCTGCGGAATTGTCGTTTATATACGCTGCGACAGCGGCTTTAAGCTTTTCATTTAGCTTTTGCTCTTCATCGCTGTTGATAAGAAACAGCTCGTATGTTTCTCTTGAGCTTAAAAGAAGGCCGAGCGTTGTTTCGCGAGGCGCATAAACCGTTTCGTCGCGGTAAATTACCGGCCTGTCAAGCTTTTGCCACCTGTCAACAAGATCAAAACGGTAATATTCCTCATTGGGATTATTTCTTGTCATAGGATAGGGAATATCCCGCCTTTTGACGAGTTTTGTGCGTTTTACTTTTGCGTATGAGTCGATTCCCATAGTTCCCGGGTACAGACAATGATACATAGCAACGTACGCGACGGGCAAATCAATTTCAAGTAGACGTATCGCGGGGGCAAAATAGAAATGCTTTTTTGCGCAGTATTCATATTGAAGCTCCGAACGGACGCTCCCTATGAGGACCTTTGGATTTTCATTTATTTTAAACGTCATAAGTTTCTCCGAGGAGAGTTTTTACATAAGTGAGAGGTAAAGCTCCTCGATCTCCTCAACGCTTGTTTCTCTCGGATTTCCGGGACGGCAAGCGTCGGCATATGCTGAAACGGCAAGCTCGTGAATATCGTCTTTATTAACGATTCCGACAAGTGTTGTCGGAATACCTACATCCTCAGCGAGCTGACGGACTGCGTCAACTGCCGCCTTGCGGTATTCTTCCTGGGTCATATTTTCTGTACCCTTAACGCCCATTGCCTTGGCGATGTCGCGGTACTTCTCGCCCGTAGCGGGAGCATTATATGCCATAACTGTAGGAAGAAGGATAGCGCAAGCCTTGCCGTGAGGGGTGTCATAATAAGCAGAGAGTGTATGAGCCATAGAGTGATCAACGCCAAGGCCTACATTGGAGAAGCCCATACCTGCGATATACTGACCGAGAGCCATGCCGTCTCTGCCCTCTGCCTCACCGTTAACGGCGGCGCGGAGCGAGCGCGCGATGATCTCGATCGCCTTAATGTGGAACATATCCGAAAGCTCACACGCGCCTGCGGTAATATAACCTTCAATAGCGTGAGTGAGCGCATCCATACCGGTAAACGCGGTAAGCCCCTTGGGCATAGAGCTCATAAGATCGGGGTCAACGACGGCAACTACGGGAATGTCATGGGGATCGACACAAACAAATTTGCGCTTTTTCTCTACATCGGTAATAACGTAGTTGATCGTTACTTCAGCTGCGGTGCCCGCTGTCGTGGGTACCGCGATTATCGGAACGCAAGGATTCTTTGTGGGAGAAAGGCCTTCAAGGGAGCGTATGTCAGCAAATTCGGGATTGGTTATAACGATACCTATAGCCTTTGCCGTATCCATAGACGAGCCACCGCCGATAGCGACGATGCAGTCAGCGCCCGCTGCCTTGAATGCGGCAACACCGTTCTGAACGTTCTCTATTGTAGGATTTGGCTTTATATCACTGTAAATCTCATAGGCGATGCCTTCCTTTTCAAGAAGAGCTGTAACTTTAGAGGTGATACCGAATTTGATAAGATCCGGGTCGGAGGCGACGAACGCCTTTTTGAATCCTCGGTTCTTGATCTCTGTGGGAACCGCGGCGATAGCACCGCTTCCGTGGTAAGATGTTTCGTTGAGCATAAATTTGTTCATAGCTTTT
The DNA here is from genome assembly GCA_045652645.1 of Eubacteriales bacterium. Taxonomy (GTDB): domain Bacteria; phylum Bacillota; class Clostridia; order Oscillospirales; family CAG-272; genus RGIG3994. The sequence continues at coordinate 1,936 of JAZRUP010000185.1, forward strand.
TTCACCTTTCTTTATTGTTATTTTTACAGTATATTTTTATTTTATCAAATATATTGTGTTAAGTCAAGCGGATTGATGTAAAATAGTTGAAATATATTTTGATTTGGTGTATAATTATAATATATTTATTAAAACTTGAGGATATAAATGAATCAAAAAGTAGTATTTTATACTGTATACATAAAAAAGAATGGCTGGAACATATCGGCATACAGTACCCCGAAACCAACAAGCGATAATTTTTTGGATCTTTTGAAAATATCGGATGCAGACCGAATGTTTGTTGAGGAAAACATCAGAAATAGCCAACGCGAGCTATTTTTACTTAAAAGCGGAAAACGTTCGGTTATTATCTCCACCCACCTGTATTTTTCATCAGAACTGCTTTTCGCGGCAATGATTGACGAGCCTGTGGATTTTATCGTGTCGCTTATAAACAGAGGGGAGCTTAGGGACGTTATAAAGGCGCCCTCGTGCGAAGCTGCGGAGACACTCAAAAGACTTTCGGAAGAAAGACGGGAGCGTGCGGTGACTATCTCAAATCGCATTCATTCCCTGGTTGCCGGTATTTCCGTGATACCTGAAATTGATGCGTATATACTATATTTGCTTATGTCGGAGAAAGCAAGGCTTGTCGAATCTTTTTCGGATGTAAAAATTGAGATCGAAAACGGCGGCATTTATGGATACGTTGAAAATTACGATATTTCGATGTATTCGGCGTTTTTGCTTATTTCCTCGTCTTATATAAAACGCGCGGGAGTGAGCAGAGAGGGCAAGATAAAAATTTCATCTTTGGGAGAAAAGCTTTACGTCGCGCTTGAGGTTGACGCTATGCCAAACACACGGGCTTTTGAATTTGACTATCTGCGTATTTGCGCGGATGCGGTTGAGGTAGCACTTTTTGTGACTGAAGAAAAAGGGAAGACACGGGTTGTGCTTTGCTCGCAAAGGCCCGATTTATCAAAAATAGGGCTTAAGAACAAAATATATTTTTCATAAACAAAACCGAGGAGCAGTCCTCGGTTTTATTTTTACAAGCACCAGCATATGACATTTTTTGCGCTTTTTGTGTTGTATAATAGTCTTACCTAAAATACGTAAAAAGGAAGTTGCAAATATGGAGCAAACGGTATACGCCGATATTTTGTTTTTGATAAATTTCAGTATGGATTTTCTGTGCTTTTACATAACCGCGAAGCTGCTTCACAGAAAGTTGCCGAAACTCCGCGCGTTGCTTTCGTCGATATTCGGTGGAGTTTACTCAGTCGCGATACTTTTTGCGGGGTTTTCACCACCGCTTGAGCTTGTTGTTGATATATTCGCTTGGTTTATTATGTGCGTTACGGTGTTCGCCTCAAAGAAGCTTACATTTCCAAATCTGATGCTATCGTCCTTGGCGTACGTCGGAGTTTCCGTCGCGCTCGGCGGTATTATGACCGCATCCTTCAATATGATAAATCTACTTGGATTTAAAGTAGACGCTCTGCGTGATAGCGGTGACGGTATGCCTGTGTGGCTTTTCGCGTTGCTCGCAGCTCTGTCGGGCGCGGCAACACTTATGGGTGGAAATTTCTTTCGAAAAAAGCAATCGGAGAGGACTGCCGATGTTGAGATAACCTACGGAGGTAAAACTGTAAAGCTTACGGCTCTGTGCGATAGCGGAAATCTCGTGCGCGACCCCATCAGCGGAAAGAGCGTGGTCGTCGCGGACATCTCTCCTCTTTCATCTGCTTTACCGGATGAGATAATTCTAGCTATAAAGCGTCGGGACGCGTCAGTGTTGGCAAAATTGCCGCCTGAAATCGCGAAAAATTTAAGATTTGTTCCGTCGAGAACCGCGACTGGCGGAGGAATACTTTACGCTCTTACTCCGGAACGTATGACCGTGTCACCGGTGGGAGAAAAGCCGCATGAGGTTGACGCGCTCATAGCTCCGATACAGCTCGGAGCAGCCGCGAGAGGATTTCAGGCGCTCATCCCGCCTGAACTGTTGGTTTAATAGATTTTATGTGGATTCGCGTGAAAGTTTATTTTGATTATAGTGAAATTCTCTGTTCACGCGGAATATTTTACGCCGATATAGTGGCGGAATGGAGATTAAAATGAAAACATTTGCGAAAATAAAAGCTTTTTTTGTTTGCCGCACGTTAAGAAGAAAGAATCAAGGGATATTCTATATAAACGGCCCCGATGTACTGCCACCTCCTCTTTCTCACGATGAGGAAGAGGAGGTCATATCTCGCATTGACACCGACGAAAACGCACGGCCTTTGCTTGTAGAGCATAATCTGCGTCTTGTCGTTTATATCGCCAAACGCTTCGAAAATACGGGGCACGGCATAGAAGATCTCATATCAATAGGTACGGTCGGACTTATCAAAGCCATAAACACCTTTCATCCCGAAAAAAATATAAAGCTTGCGACGTACGCGTCAAGATGCATTGAAAACGAGATACTTATGTATATAAGAAAAAGAAGCGGTTCTCGATGTGAAGTGTCGATAGACGAGCCTCTTAATGTGGATTTCGACGGTAACGAGCTACTTTTGTCTGATGTTTTAGGCTCTGAGGAGGATAGTGTTTCCTATGAGCTTGAGCAAAGGGAAGAACGGCGGGTGATCCGAGAGGCGGTCGATAGGCTCGGTGAGAGGGAACGCCTTATAATAGGACTTCGATTCGGGCTTGACGGTAGCCGCGAGATGACTCAAAAAGAGGTTGCTGATATGCTCGGAATTTCTCAATCCTATATCTCGCGGCTTGAAAAAAAGATAATAGCTAAGCTGAAAACAGAGATTTCGGGTAAAATTTAGAAATAACAAGCGCGGTAATATTATACCGCGCTTGTTGTTTATAGCTATTTTATTAAGGCTTATCTTTCGGTAAGCTTGTTCCAAGTATCGTAAACTGCTTCTACGTTTTCAGCTTTACAGTCTCCGTATTCGCACTGTGCAATACAACCTCCGTTGTCCCAAAGGTTGTTATAAACTTGCTCTACAGCTCTCACCACGTCTTCTTTAGTGCCGCGAGGAAGTATATGCTGACGGTCAATCTCTCCCCAAAATGTGATCTTTCCCTTAAACTTTGAGAGCTTATCAACACCCATACAAAAGATCTGTGAATTTATCGCATCCAAACCAAGCTCAATAAGATCCGGCATAATATCTAATATATATCCGTCGGAGTGCATAAATACCTTCTTGCCGTGACTATGTGCTATATTGATAAAATCGCGGTACATAGGCTTAAATATATCGCGCCAAAGGCTTGGATTGATCAAAAGACTTCTCTGTGAGCCCCAATCATCCAAAAAGAAGATCGCATCTACATCGGTCTGCGACCATTTTGTTATAAGGCGACAGTTAAAATCATGCATCTTATCGAGAAAATCAATAAACCCGTTAGGTTGGAGCATAAGGTCGATGTAAAGATTCTCTGTTCCTCTGATAAATTGTAAACGCTCAAAAACACGGACAGAACAGCCGCTCCTCATAAACTTATCTGACAAAGCACATTCCTTATTTACCTGTTCTATATCGAACGACAACCAATGTTCGGGAATAACTATTTTGGACGTATCCTCCCAGTTCTCATCTTCAGCCGATACCAAGGGCTTTTTGACCTCTCCGATAATACCCCTTTTTATGTTTGTAAAAACACAGCCCCAGTCATCAACATGCTCACCTATTTCTGTAGGATGACCTTTTCTTACCGCTGATTTTTCAAGATATTCCGTTTTCGGAGTAGCTATATCCCATTCGTATTTTTTTCTGATACGGTCGAAATTTTCCCCGTCGTAAATTTTAGCATAAGCCAATGCAGATAATTGTCTTGGTGCACGATCTGAATAATTTTCAAACGCTAAGGTTTTGTATACTAATTCTCTGCTTGTCATTGTTTCTTTCTTACTTTCTTTACTAATATTTTATAGTTAATCGGTAAGTTTATGTTTGCCGTTTAATGTAACTGTATTTTGTTCTTTCATTTTTCTTCTTTATTCAGAGAAAAGAGTACCGCTCCAAAATACGTTACGGTATTTGGACCGTTTATGTACTTCATTTCAGAAGCGGATGCGAGGTTTGATACGTTGATGCCGTAGGCTTCAAGGGACGGCAGAGCCAAGTTCGGGTATCGGCAAGGCTCGTTTGTTCTCTTTGCGCATACCTTGCAAACTCCGCAACCACCGGCGCCAAGGTGCAAGACAACGGATATATTCATATTGTTGAATACGTCTCGAAGTTTTTGCGCTATAGGATAGGTTTTTTTCTTTGCCTCGCTCATTCCCTCAAAATCAAAGCTGTCCTCCAGCTCTGTCACTGTCTGATATACAAGAGCGTAGTCGTAATTGCCGATCTTTTGCATAAGCTCGTCAATATTTCCGACATCGGGAGGACACATATAACATTTGCCATAAACACCGCATGCGTTTGACTCGCACATGGAGCGAAAAACAGGATCTGTTTTTATTTTGCTTGTCTCAATGACATTTGCCTTGTACGCGCCAAGCTGTTTTGCTTTGCTTATCAGTGATTCAAAAATTATATTTTCCATATTGTTCTTGTGCTATCCTTTTGTTCTTGCGTTTTCAGATTTTGATTACAGTACGGAATTCATAGTCTCCTCAAGAGCTATTTCCGACCATCTCCAAATTCTTTGCGGGTTGTTTTTTACCGTACTGAGATCCTTAAGCAACAGCTCAAGACCCAATCCGTTCGCCTTTGCGGCGGCTATCGTGCGGCGGATATCCTTTCTGATGATCTCCTCGTCGAATATAGACGTAGCAAGATAACTCGGGTCAGGCTTATTTGACATAATATATTTTTTAGGAAGCGTTGCCGCAAAATTCTCTCTGTCACTCCAAGGACTGCAAGAGACCTTGCGGATATTGGGCATACGGCTAATAATATCAAGTCTGTCATCAAGACGTTCACAGCAACCGTAGTATACTGATCCGTAACGTGAAAACAGCTTAGACATATATGGCACTTCGAATTCCTCATTGATTTCGGGAGAAACCGAGGTGAAGAGCTGAGCCTGGCTCCAGGTCCATCCGTCATAAGTCGTTGTATGATCGGGATCAAAATCAGCAGACGGAGCTTTATCGGTAAATGTATATGAGCAGTGGTACATATTGCTTACTGTATCATATACTCCGAGCTCATTGATCTGGTCTATCAGCGCTATATGAGCATTAGTATATCTGTCGAGTATGGCGTGTATCAGTTCAGGCTGATCGATCAAATCTATATAGCAGTTCTCAACGCCCTTCCAAGTACTGATATGGTCCCACAATCCGGAGTTAACGATCATTCCACCCCATTTGAAGGGCGCAATTCCGTCAAATATCTCGTGAGCTGCCGCAAGTATCTCCTCTTCCTTATCGGGATTCAAATGCAATACGGGTGTTTTGATCTTTTCAATATCCTCCATATTCACAAGCTGATCCTGAAAAAGATTGATATAAATGTGACCGTTCGAGTTGGTTTCAACATTTTGCTTCTTGATGCCAAATCCTGAATTTGACACAGGGTGGGGAAGGATAATGTACGGATTTAATACCATATCAACGGGCATATGCTCCCACTTATATATGAGTCTGCGTAAAGTCCTTTCCACATTGCGGAAATATGTGTTTTCAACGGTACACGTAAGGAAACCGTCCACGTCCATCTCATCCCACGGAATCTGCTCTATGTTAAGCATAGGCTTTTTCATATGCATATCGTTGAGTGCTTTCCAAAGCTCTCTTTTTTCGTCATTCTTTTCCGTGATGGCATAACTCATATAGCGAGATGCCAAATAACGTAAAGTTTCTCGGTCTTTCGTTTTAATAATCATTTTCTGATTTCCTTACTTGTTATAAAATTCTTTTGTCGCTTCAAAGAACGCGTCTATATTCTCCCAGGGGGTCATAGGCGGGATGTCGCAACCGGAGGATATAACGAAGTTTTGATATTTACAGCATTTTTCCATGATCGAAAGAGTAGTTTCACGTACTTTTTCAGGGGTTCCCATACGAAGCACACCGGCAGGGTCTACGTTACCCATAACCACTGTGTCGGACGGAACTTGAGATATAATGTCTTTTTCCATATCAACGGAGTTTCCAAAATGGTAAGCCGCGCAGCCTGTAGACAGAATGGAATCCAGCATTTTCGGTACATTATCTCCGCAGTTATGATATATTACGACAAAGCCGTCGTCTTGAACTGCGTCAACTATTCTTTTTACATAAGGAGAAGAAAATTCCTCTTCAAGAGACGGAGAGAGAAGACCTGAAACAGGCTCTGCCATCACTATTCCCTGAGCTCCGGCAGCTTTATATGCAGCCGCGTAATTACAAAGGAACTCTGTGACCTTATTGAGCACGGTATGAACCATATCGGGGTCATCGTAGCAGTCAACCATGATCTCGGACACGTCAAAAAGTCTCGCCGCCAAGGAGAACGGGCCGATCATTCCCGCAAGTACGGGGCGGTCAGTGATATCCTCGCAAGCCTTTTTGATGGCGTCAATATATATCTGCGTTCTGCCGCTGCCTATTGCAGGTACTTCAAGAGCCTCTGCCTCGTCCATATCGTTTATAAGTCTGCCTTTGACTGTAGGTACTTCATCATCGGAGACAGAAATCGTCGCTCCAAAGCATTCGGCCTCAACTGACAGATCCATAAAGCTGACGGATGCTGCCGCATCGGTGCGCTCCGCGACCAACTTCATTCCTTTTGCTTGGAGAGCACTGTCCGAGATAAGCTCACGCACAGTGATGCCGAGCAAGCTGACACAGGGGAAAGAAAGTACGGGAAGTGCTTTTTTTGATTGGGTGCCTTTCAGGCTCTCAATCCATTGCTTCATATTGTTGTTTGACATATATTATTAATCTCCATTCCGCCGCCATGTCGGCGTAAAATATTCCGCGTGAACAGGATATTTAACTATAAACAAAATAAACTTTCACGCTATTTACTATAATTGTATCTCAGCTATACTGAGCAAAAAATCAATTTGCTGATAAAATAACCGTGAGGTAAATAGTGAATATATTTTGACAAAGCGCATCATATATAAAAATTGAGCTCTTTATTAAACACAAATTACCGTCACGGTTAAAGCTATATCTATATTAAGTCAGCCATCAATAATTGCGGTGCTGCTTCCATACATCGTGATAAACCTTATATTTTTCAAATGTTACACCATTGAATACACAGTTTGACGAGCAGAATATGTATCCGCCGCCCGGTTTTCCGGATTCAATAGCATAAAGCGCGCTCTCACGGATCTCGTCATCGGTACCCGTCTGTATTTTGGAACAGTCAACGTTTCCGCATATAGCTATTCCTCTTTCGCTTGTCAGCTTCTTTACCTCGGCGATATCAACACCCGCCATAGGGTCAATAGAGTGTATTGCGTGAGGTTTACAATCCATAAGCTGGTCAAGGATAGGCATAATGTTTCCGTCCGTATGCTTTATAGCGTATCCACCCATCTTTCTGATCTCATCGATGATCTGAGCAAGATAGGGCGTTATATATTCGCTGAACATTGCGGGAGAAAGGAAGGGACCCGAATTGTAGCAATAGTCCGAGCAAAGCATAAAACACTCAATTCCGGCGTGAAACATACGCTTGTTACGTTCTATGGTCTTTTGCGCTTTTATTTTTGCTTCCTCGTGTACCTCATCGGGGTCGTCTGCTATGCGGTAAACAAAATCATACATTTTCTCTCCGTTGGGAATTGCAAAGGTTCCGTCGCCGTTAGCGCACAAAAGAACGCTGTCTCCCAATATCTTATGGAGATACTTTGAAAGTCCCGCAAGTACTGTTTCGTTAGTAGAAGGCAAAGGAATGATAGACCATTCGAGATCAGTGAATACCTCTGCCATTACATTTGCGTATTCTTCTAACTTATACTCCATCTCTGCCTGAGTATAACCTGCGTTGATAAATCTTTTTACGTCGCCTCCGTGAGCTAAGAACTTCTTGCCGTGGGAAAGCTGGGATATATGATACGCAAGTTCAAAATGGGGGACCATATCGGGTATACGGCACTCAAGCGCCGCTACCGCTCTTTCACGGTGAGTCATTTTTGTATTTGTAGCCATTAGTATAATATTCTCCTAATGTTTTTTGTAGTGCTCGAGAAAAAGTTTATCCCTCTCGTTGAAAGCGCACTTGATTCAATCGTATCGCTATTTTACGCTTTGCAAAATTCAACTGCCGCGTCAGCCGCGCTTGCTGCGTCTAAGGTATAGCAATCCGCTCCTATTTGACGGCAGAAATTCTCGTTAACGGGAGCTCCGCCAACCATTATTTTTACCTTGTCGCGAATTCCTGCGGCTTCAGCTGCCTTTACAACGGCACCCATAACATCCATTGTGGTTGTAAGAAGCGCGGAGCAGCAAATAATGTTGCAGTTTTCTTCGATGGCGGTCTTTATAAAAGTTTCGGGAGATACGTCTGTTCCGAGATCTATTACTTCAAGACCCTTGCCCTCCATCATCATTTTTACGAGGTTTTTGCCGATGTCGTGAAGATCTCCCTCAACGGTTCCGATACATACGCGACCGATCGCCTTTGTTGCCTCAGCGGACAGATGGGGCTTCAGTACCTGCATACCCATATTCATAGCGCGAGCTGCTACGAGTACCTCGGGAACGTAAACCTCGTTGTTTTTGAATTTCTCTCCAATAATATTCATTCCGCTGAGAAGACCTTCTTTAAGAATGATATCGGGGGTTCCGCCTTCGTTGATTGCTTTTTCACAAAGCTCTTTTACGATTTTTGCTTTTCCTTTCTGAAGGTTTTCAGAAATTTCGTTCAAAATAGACATGAGTGTTTCTCCTTGTTTTTTGTTATTTTTAATCGCAGATTCTGCGTGTTTTACCTTATATTTATATTCTTGCGGTGTCATACCGGTATACTGTTTGAAATTCAGATAGAACGAAGAAATGTCGCGAAGTCCGCACTTGAGAACGATTTCTTCGACTGTCAGATTGCTTTCGGTCAAAAGCTTTTTTGCGCGATCGAGTCGTATTGTTCTTAAATGATCGGCAAAGGATTTACCCGTAACAATTTTAAAAATTCTGCTAAGATAAGATTTACTTATAAAAAGCGTTTTTGAAATTGATTCAAGCGTGAGATCGCAGCTTTCGTAATTTTCTTCCACAATTCGGATTATTGCAAGAACGGTGTTCCATTCCGTCGGATTTGCGGATTGAACGGTTTTTATCGAACTGTTCAAATATCTTCTGACGAGTATAAGGATACGGGTCAAATATGCGCGGACAGATTCCTTCCATTCCGAATCTTTCTCGAGAAGCTCGTTTTGGATCTCGTCATAGAGCATATCGATCTCATTTTTTGTTTTGTGATCAAGCATCGAGCAAGCAACAGAGGCGTTGTCATCAAAAACACCGAAGCAGTATCTTTGCGCTCTTATATCGGAAACGTCTCCGTCAAACAACTCTGCGGGATCGAAGAACAAACGCTTTATCGCTATTTCTTCACTCTTTGAAGATTGAAAATATTCATGGGGAATGTTCGGAGGGATTATAAATAGATCGCCGACTTTACATGGCAGGGCTTGTTTTTGTATAAAAAGAAAACCGCTTCCGCAAACTATAAGACCTATCTCCACAAGCTCACAGCTGTTAACGGCGTTTGACGATTCAGGATCGACGCAAATATCGTTTGGTTTTGAAATATCATAATAAATAGGATCTTCATTTGATATTGCAGCATTCTTTAAAAATGCAATCCTGTTTTTTTCTTGTTTCATAAAAAACACACCTCTCATATAAGGATTCATGT
>JAZRUP010000186.1:0-4586 GCA_045652645.1 Eubacteriales bacterium
GAGTCAAAATTGAGCTCGCAGACGGACGTGAGCTGACGGTCAGCGGTTGCCGTGGCTTTTATGAGTACAGCGAGAACGTTATCGGTCTTGTTTTAAGGAAAGGACGGCTTAAAATATGCGGAGAGGAGCTTCTTTGCGACAGCTACACTAACGGAGCGGTGTTGATACGAGGTAAGATAAGCGGGATCTCGCTTTTGGAGGGGAACGATGAAGTCTTATTATAAGATCTTCGGATATAGATATATAAGCGTTTCGCGTGAGGATACGGCTGATCTTCTCAACATATGTATGAAATACAGATACCGTTACGGCGAGATGCGAAACGAGGACGGCAGAACGGTGTTTTTGTTTAGTTTTCTTACCTCTCGCAGAGTTATCTCAAAATGCCGGAGCCTTGGAATCGATGTTGAGCTCAGTGATATTTCGGGAATCCCGGAGCTTTTTTACCGTTACAGAAAGAGAGTTGGACTTTGGCTCGGTCTTGCTGTTGCTTTTTGCATAATTTTTTCGTCGGGACGGGTCGTATGGGATATTCGCGTCAGCGGGAATGAGCTGCTTTCCGACGAACAGATAGAGGCTGTATTATTGTCTTGCGGCTTCGGTAGAGGAACGTCTTTGACGGATTTCAATGCCGACCGAACGGAGGCTATGGCGCTTCTCCGCTGTGACGAGCTTGCGTGGATATCTGTCAATATGAAGGGAACTGTCGCCTACGTTGAAGTGAGAGAAAAATCTCCCATCGAGGAAAAGCCAGAAAACAAGCTCCCCGCCAATATCGTTGCGGAGAGGTCGGGGCGGATAGTTGAGATAATCGCTTATAACGGAGTTGCCGAGGTCAAGGCGGGCGACGAGGTGACAGAGGGTCAGCTTCTCATCAGCGGAGTTTACGGCGAGAAAGCTCCCGGGGTCGTCGTAACGCGAGCAGCCGGATACGTTAAAGCGAGGACAGTCAGGACTTTTTCAGTTGAAATTCCGTACGCTTACGAGGAAAAAGTATATACCGGAGAGAAAAAAAGCGAAAAAATTGTAATTTTTTTCTCAAATCCGATAAAAGTTTTCGCAAATAGTGGAAATTTGTATACAAGTTGTGATAAAATAGAAGAGGAAAAATATTTTTACCTTTTTGGGCAGCGGTTGCCGTTCGGTGCCAGAACGGTCAGCTATCTTGAATACGACACCGTGACGAAGTATTATACAGCCGACGAGGCGAGGGCTCTTGCCACCGCCGATCTTGAAGCGAAAGTAGGATACGAGCTTGATGGCGCTGAGATCGTCTCGCGTGACGTGACGGAGACGGTTAGCGAGGATTCTCTTATACTGTCGTATGAGATAGTTTCGATAGAAAACATCGCTCTCACGAAGGAATTTGAAATTCAGTATAAAAAATAAAGAGGAAAAATGTACGAAAGAACTATTATCACCGAAACGGGCGAGATGACCGCCAAGATCTTCGGAAGCTATGATTTTAACGCGAGGCTTATCGAAAAGGCTTTTGAGGTAAGTCTGAGAAACCGCGCGATTGAGGACGGAGACGCCATTGTCGTGTCGGGCAACGAGGCTGAGGGCGTGGAATCCGCCGCGAAGGCTGTTGAATGCTTGAAGCAGCTCGGAGTGTACAGCGAGGAGCTTGCGGAGCAGACGGTCAGATACGTTATAGATATGGTGCTTGACGGTCGCGACAGCGAGTTGCTGAATCTGACGGACGACTGCATCTGCGTCACGACAAAGGGAAAGCCAATAAAGGCAAGGACTGTAGGACAAAAATATTACGTTGACGCGGTCAGGAAAAACACAATAATACTTGGCATAGGCCCCGCGGGTACGGGTAAGACATTCCTTGCTGTCGCTATGGCGGTCAAGGCTCTGAGAGAGAAGCAAGTCAGCCGTATAATTTTGACGAGACCCGCTATCGAGGCAGGGGAGAAGCTCGGATTTCTGCCGGGCGATCTTCAGAGCAAGATAGACCCCTATCTCCGTCCGCTTTACGACGCACTTTTTGAGCTTATGGGGGCAGAGAATTGCCAACGCAATATGGAAAAGCAGGTCATAGAGATAGCTCCGCTTGCGTATATGAGAGGACGTACGCTTGACGATTCTTTCATTATTTTCGACGAGGCACAGAACGCGACACCTGAGCAGATGAAGATGTTTTTGACACGTCTCGGCAACAATTCAAAAGCTGTCGTCACGGGTGACCTGACTCAGACAGACTTGCCGATGGGACAGAAGAGCGGGCTTGCGTCGGCGGTTCAGATAATAAGCGGTATTGAGGGCATCGCCGTTCACTATTTCACTGATAAGGACGTCGTTCGCCATCATCTCGTACAGAAGATAATTTTAGCGTATAATAAATACGAAAAAGAGCAAATGAAGCACGCGGAAAAGAAGAATGAGCAAAAGAACGACCACGAAAAATACAGATATAAAAGGAACGGAGAAACACAGAAATGAAGCTGATGATATATTTTGAAAATACGCAGAACAAAATCAAGCTAACGAACAAATTTATGCTTCTGCTTCGCCGCGCCATCGTCGCGACACTTGAATACGAAGGTGTTAACGGAAGCTGCGAGGTGTCGGTCACATTTACGGATAACGTAGGAATACACGCGCTTAACAAGGAATACAGAGAGATCGACCGTCCGACGGACGTGCTGTCCTTCCCGCAGATAGATTTCGAGAACGACGGCGTTGACCTTTCGGACAATTCCTATAAGATACTGGGCGACATAGTTATCTCGCTTGAGAAAGCAGCGGAGCAAGCGAAGGAGATAGGACACAGTCCGGAGCACGAGGCGGCGTTCCTTACGGTCCACTCAACTCTCCACCTTCTCGGATACGATCACGAAACGGGCGAGAAGGACGAGAGGGAGATGTTCGGAAAACAAAAAGAGATAATCGAAATTATATCATCTGAGCTTAAGGAGTTTGACGAAAAATGAAAAAGACAGGATTTATAGCTATAGTAGGCCGACCCAACGTGGGTAAATCAACGCTTCTCAACTCAATACTCGGTGAGAAGGTAGCGATAGTTTCGGCAAAGCCGCAGACAACGAGAAACCGCATTACGGGTATTTATACCGACGGTGACGATCAGTTCGTTTTCCTCGATACTCCCGGCATCTTTAAACCGCGCAACAAGCTTGGTGATTTTATGGTAACGAGCGCGGACACGACAATGCGTGACGCTGACGCTGTAATTCTCGTAGCTGAGGCGGGACATGCCCCCGGAAATGTTGAGATCGACGTAATTGAGTACTTAAAGAAGACAGAAACCCCCTCGGTGCTTGCGATAAACAAGACCGACCTTTTCGACGGCGAGAAGATCGGTGAGACGATAAAGGCTTATTCCGAGCTTCACGATTTTGACGCGGTCGTTCCGATCTGCGCGAAAAACGGAGCGCAGGTAAAGGCACTTCTTGGCGAATGCTCTAAATTCCTCACGGAGTCCGATTGGTTTTTCCCGGAGGATATGATAACAGATCAGCCCGAGCGTCAGATCGCGTCGGAGGTCATAAGAGAAATGCTTCTCCGTGCGCTTGATAAGGAGGTACCTCACGGTATTGCCGTAATTATCGAGGATTTCAGGGATGAGGACACGCTTATCTCCATCCGCGCCGAGATATTCTGCGAGAAGGAGTCTCACAAGGGAATTATCGTCGGAAAGAAAGGTGAGACGCTCAAGCGCGTCGGAAGCTACGCGCGACAGGAGCTTGAGAAGATGTTCGGCGCGAAGATATACTTGAATCTTTGGGTAAAGGTCAAGGAGAATTGGAGAGAATCCGCGCATCTCGTCAGCAATTTCGGATATAAGAACGAAGACTGATAAGCCCCCTTCACGGCGAAGCCTTTTTGAAAGTTTTCGTCCACCTTTTTCAAAAGGTGGCGCAGTCAAGGGCGCGGAGCCCTTGTCGCGCTCGCAGAGCGCGAAATGCTCTCTTTGCGTCAGAGAAAACTAACGGGCTATGCTGATAATACTGCCATCGCTTTATTCGCTGAAAAGACAAGCCAAAAATTAGTAACTGCGTTACCAATTTTTCGCTTCTCTTTTCCTGGACGCAAAGGGACGCGATGGGGCTCTGCCCCAAACCCCGCTCAAGAAACTTTTTTGAAAAAAAGCTTTCTTGAGGATCTTCAAAAAACTTTATAAGGCTTCGCCGATTAGGCGTTGCCTTCGCTTCGCGCTTTTGGGTGAAGTAAATCATTAATTAAGGAGGTAACGCAATGTCATATACTGTAGACGGTCTTGTTTTGCGCGTGCGCAAAACGGGCGAAAACGATAAATTGCTGACCCTCCTGACTCCGAACGAGGGCAAGATCTGCGTTATGGTCAAGGGCGGACGCTCACTCAAAAGCGGAAGTCTGCCCGCAACTCAGCTTTTCGCGTACGGAAATTATGAGATAACCGATAGAAACGGCTTTAAATGGCTTGGCGGCGCGTCGGTCGAGCATATGTTCTCGGGACTGTCGTCGTCGGTCGAAAAGGTCGCGCTCGCGTCTTATTTCGCATCTGTTGCGGAGGAGCTTTCGGGTGAAAACGAGCCCGCCGAGGATATTTTGAGGCTTACACTCAACGCGTTTTTCGC
>JAZRUP010000187.1:0-14004 GCA_045652645.1 Eubacteriales bacterium
ATAGGGAGGGCAAACCGCTCGCGGTTTGGATCTCGCGGGGGAACTGATAGGAGTAATACATCTCTTGAGCGTTTATTTTCTTTGCTGAAAAACCACCCCAAAAATTAGTAACTGCGTTACCAATTTTTAGGTTGCTTTTTCCGAGACGCAAAGAGAGTATTTCGCCCGTTGCGACGGGCGAGCGGCGTTTCGTCGCCGGCTCACGACAAGCCTTTGAAAAGGCTTGAGCGAAACTTTTAACAGCTTCGCGGCTTAAGGCGTTAAAACTGCGAATTTTCGACCTCGCCGCCGTCCTCTGCGTCGGTTTCGGCGGGTTCTCCGACCTCGATATTAGCGTCGGGATTCGCCGGGGGGTCGATCTTGCCGTCTGCGATCTTTACGTCTCCGTCCTCACCCTCTATGATAACGGCGGGCTCTTCCATCTCGCCCTCGGTCGGCTCCTTTGGCGCGTCAGGGTCAACGAGCGGCTCGGTCTCAGGGAGATCGTCGAGCGAATTGAAGCCGAATACGCGCAAAAACTTGTCCGTAGTGGCGTAGAGCATCGGTCTGCCGGGCGCGTCAAGACGTCCCGAGGACTCGATAAGTCCCTTGTCTATAAGCGAATTTACCGCGTAATTGCTGTCGACTCCGCGTACTTGGTCAATAAACGCGCGCGTTACGGGCTGATTGTACGCGACGATCGCGAGAACCTCCATAGACGACGCAGAGAGATTACCTCCGCGGCGTATTCCGAGCGCCTCGCGGATATAAGGCATAAATTTTTCCTTAGTGCAAAGCTGACAGGTGTCGGGGAAGATAAGGAGCGATATTCCGCGTCCGTCGTATTCCTTTGTCATATCGGAAACGAGCGTTTTCACGTCCTTGACAGTAAGTCCGAGGACCTCGCCAAGCTTGTCATATGCCATAGGATAGCCCGCGGCGAAAAGTATTGCCTCGATCGCGCGTTTTATGTCCGCGACCGTAGTCAGAGCTTCCTCCGGCGTTGCGTTTTCTGTGGTTTTGATCTCGTCACTCATTTAACGTATGCGCCTCCTCGTCCGTAAGTATTGTGGATTCGTCCGTGTTAAGAATAAATTTCGTATTGATGCCGTGAAGTCCCTCGCCGAGAGTTTCGTCCGTGTCGATAAGCAGACGTCTGACCTTAACGAGCTCAAGCACGCCTATGAATATAGCGATCATATCGGGGAGTGAAACGGAATCCGAGAGAAGCTCGTCAAGCGATGCCATTCCGCGGCTTTCGTTCATGTGATTGAGTATTCCCACGATCTTGACTTCAACCGGAACGATAGGCTTTTTTATCATTGGAGAGAAGACCTGAACGGAGTTTCTCTCATTTGCCGAGGTGTTGGCTATGATGCGCCTGACCGCGAGAGCGAGGCTTTGCGGTTCCTGCTCGTCGACAAAGCTTTTGTCGACTGTGACCTCGTCCGTGTCCTTGACAAATCGCCCCGAAAAGTACGCGTAAAGCGGAGCGAATTTCGTTGCGGCGAGCTTTGCCTGCTGGTAACGGATAAGGGCGTCGGCAAGCTCTTTTCTGGGGTCTTCCGTGTCCTCTTCCGTTCGCGGCAGGAGCATACGGCTCTTTATCAGCATAAGCTCGGACGCCATAACGATAAACTCGGACGCGACGTCCATATCGAGTCTTTGCGCCTCGGAAATATATTCGATATACTGATCGCAAATAAGCGAGATAGGTATATTTTCGATATTGACTTTGTTTTTTGCGATCAGGGTGAGGAGCAGGTCAAGCGGGCCCTCAAACTGATCGAGCTTGTAGGTTATCTCAGACATATTATTTCAAAAAGCTTCAGCGCGGGAGTTTCAAACAACCAGCATATTCCTTCGGCGATAGGCGAAACTATCCAGCTTATAAGCGAAATGTTGAAACGGGAAAGAACTATTACGATGACCATAAATATTATTCCCGTGTACTTTTCGTATTGCATTATTTTGAAATAATATTTTGACGGGAGCAGGAGAGAGAGTATTCTCGAGCCGTCAAGCGGGGGGATCGGAATAAAATTGAATATTGCGAGAGAAACGTTGAGAAATACTCCGTAGAAGAAGAAGGTCGAGATGAGATCCATCACGAGAAGTGCCTCGTAAGAGGGCTTGAAAAAGAAAACATAATAATATCCGAAGCAGGAGATGCCGAAGAAAAAGCCCATAATAATAGCGAGAAAGAGATTGGATACGGGCCCTGCGAGAGAGGATATTGCCATGCCCTTTCTGGGGTTTTTGAAGTTTCTCGAGAAGATCGGAACGGGCTTTGCCCAACCGAAGCCCATAACGAGCATTGCTATAAAGCCGATGGGGTCAATATGCTTTATGGGATTTATCGTGCAGCGTCCGAGATTTCTCGCTGTCGGGTCGCCCATTTTATAAGCGACGTACGCGTGAGCCGACTCGTGTACGGAAAGGGAAAGCAAGATTATCGGGAGCATCAAAAGAAACGTGATAAGCGCGTTTTTGAGATCTCCGCTTAAAATTGCGTTTAAAAGCATTCGACTACCTCCTTGAGGAATTAAATAATATCGTTTCTGACAAGATCCTCGTAGCTCTCGCGCTTGACGGCGAGACGAGCTTTACCGTTCTCGATCATAACGAGCGCGGGGCGGGGAACTTTGTTATAATTCGACGCCATTGAATAATTGTAAGCTCCCGTGGTGAGGACGGCGAGCGTGTCGCCCGCTTTTGCCTCCTGGAGCTCCATATTCTCACCGAGAAGGTCGCCCGATTCACAGCAGCGTCCGGCGATCGTGACTCTGTCTGTCGGCTCGTCACCCGCGCGGTCGGCGATAAGCGCCGTGTACTGCGACGCGTAGAGCGCGTAACGGGGATTGTCGGTCATACCGCCGTCGACGGAGACGTACTTGCGGAAGCCGGGGATCTCCTTGACGGAGCCGACGGTATAAAGGGTAACGCCCGCCGCGGCAACGAGGGAACGGCCGGGCTCAAGTATTATTTTAGGCATTTTTATGCCGTTCTTTTCACATTGTTCGGCAATAACGCGCGACATATCGGCGATAGCCTTGGTATAATCGACCGAACGGTCGTATTTTGTATAAGGCACACCGAGACCTCCCCCGAGATTCAGCTCACCGAGAGTGATGCCGTACTTTTTCTCCATTTCGGCGATAAACGCGGTCATAACGAAGCTTTCCTCGGTAAAGGGCTCAATGTCGAATATCTGAGAGCCGATATGGCAGTGAAGACCCGCGAGGTTTACGTTCTTCATCGAGATCGCGAGCTTTATCATCTCCTCGGCGCGGCCCGTGGCGATAGCGCTTCCGAATTTGGAGTCAACGCGACCCGTGCTGACGGATTTATGCGTGTGGGGATCGATACCGGGGGCGATACGGAGGAGTATTTTTTGTGTTTTGCCTCGCTTTGCGGCTTCGTCGTTGACGGTGTTGAGCTCTTCCTCGTTATCGACGACGAAGCAACCGACACCCGCGTCAAGCGCCTCGCAGATCTCGCGATAGGGCTTGTTATTGCCGTGGAAGTAGAGCTTCTCGGCGGGAAAGCCCGCGCGGAGCGCAGTATAGAGCTCACCGCCGGACACACAGTCAGAGCCGAGTCCTTCCTCGTTCACGAGCTTATACATACCCGTAAAGCAGAGGGATTTTGACGCGTAAAGGGGCAGGGCATCCTTACCGAAATATTTTTCTGCGGCGGCTTTGTACTCACGGCAGCGCGCGCGGACCGCGTCCGCGTCTATGATGTAGAGAGGGGTACCGAACTCGCGAGCAAGCTCGAGCGTGTCGAGCCCGCCGACGGTCAGATGATTTTGTTCATTAACGTCAATATGCGGATAAAGAATCATTTTTAATTTCTCCTAATTCTGTCGCAAAACCTCACATTTGGCGCGACAGCTTTTTAAAAGTTTTCGCCAGCCTTTTTCAAAAGGCTGCGGTTTCCAAAGGCGGAGCCTTGGTCGCGCTCCGCAGAGCGCGAAATTCCTCCTTTGCGTCCCGGAAAAAGCAACCTAATTTTTGGGAGTGCAACTCCAAAAAATTGGGGTGGTTTTTCAGCAAAGAAGCTAACGGGTTATGCTGATAATACTGCCATAGTTTATTCGCTGAAAAGACATCCCAAATTTTAGGTACTTCGCACCCAAAATTTAGGTTTTCTTTTCTTTAACGCGAATGGGAGTTTCGACCTCTGCGGAGGTCGACCGGCGTTTCGCCGCCGGCTCGCGAAAAACTTTTGAAAAAGTTTTATCAAAACTTTCAAAAGGCTTCGCCGTTTAGGCGATGCCTTCACTTCGCCGCGATAGCGGTGATGCCTTCGCTTCGCGCTTAAAGCCTCGCCAGAATTTCCTTCCAGAGCTGGTCTTTGCCCTCTTTACTGAGGGACGAAAACGGAATTATCGGCGTTCCCTCGCGGATGACGGGGTTCTTCGCGAGCGCCGCGAAATTTGCCTCGCGCTCCGTCTTGTTGAGCTTGTCGACCTTCGTCGCGGCGATTATATAAGGTATCCCCGCGTCGTTCATCCAAGCGAGCATCATCTCGTCATCCGCCGTCGGCGCGTGACGGGAGTCGATCAACTGAATAACGCATCTGAGGAGGTCGATATTCGGGTTCTTCGTGAAATATCCGTCCGTCAGAGCCGACCATTTTCGCTTGTCAGCCTCAGGACGCTTAGCGTATCCGTAGCCCGGAAGATCCGCGAAGAAAAGCGTTTTGTTTATCTCGTAAAAATTGATGGTTATAGTCTTTCCCGGAGTTCCGCTGACACGCGCCAAGGACTTTCTTCCGAGAAGAGTGTTTATGAGCGACGACTTTCCTACGTTCGATCGCCCCGAAAACGCGATCTGCGGGATGGCGTCACGCGGGAACTGCGACGGAAAGCCTGCCGATATTCTGAGGTTTACGTCAGAGAGATTAAGCACCGTAGATTTCTCCTTTGGACTGTGTGTTTTTGCCTTCGCTTAGCATCTCGGGAAGCGGCTCGGATATTTTCTTTGCCGAAATGTCCGCCTCGGGAAGCTCACGGCAAAGCGCCGCGTCAAGCACCTCGAGTACGCTTCTTACGGGGATAAATTCAAGATTCGCGCGCGCCTCGGGGTCAATGTCCTCCAGATTCGCTACGTTGTCGGCGGGGATTATGACCTTCTTGATTCCCGCCTTGTACGCCGCCATCGTTTTCTCACGAAGTCCTCCGATGGCAAGCACGTTGCCCCTGAGCGTTACCTCTCCCGTCATGGCAATATCACGCTTGACAGCTCTGCCCGACAGCGCGCTGACAAGCACCGTGACAGTCGCGATACCCGCGGACGGGCCGTCCTTCGGAACCGCTCCCTCGGGGAAGTGAACGTGTATATCTTTATTTTTGTAGAAATCTGTTGGAATGTCAAAGCGGCTCGCGACGGAGCGTATGTAGCTTATCGCGGTCTTGGCGGATTCCTTCATAACATCGCCGAGCGAGCCCGTAAGCTCTACCTTGCCCGTGCCGTCAAGTATCGCCGCCTCGATCTTAAGAAGATCGCCGCCGACCTCGGTGTACGCGAGTCCGTTGACAACGCCGACCTCGTCACGCGCGGAGAGTCTGTCGGGGATAGTCTTTCTCGCACCGAGCATACTCTCAACATCTTTTTTGTCAACGGTCACGCGCTTAGCACCTCCGTCAACTATGCGCAGCGCCGCCTTGCGGCATACGGACGCTATCTCGCGTTCAAGATTTCTGACACCCGACTCGCGCGTGTAAAAATCAATGATCTCAACGAGGGCGTCGTCTGTGATCCTGAGCGTTCTGCCGTTCAGCCCGTGGCGCTTTGCCTGCTTCGGGATAAGATGATTTTTTGCTATTTGTACCTTCTCGCGTCGAGTGTAGCTCTTGAGCTCGATTATCTCCATACGGTCGATAAGAGGACGGGGAACGGTCTCAAGCGTGTTCGCCGTGCAGATAAAGAGACATTCGGAGAGGTCAAAGGGAAGCTCAACAAAGTGGTCACGGAAGGTCTTGTTCTGCTCGGGATCAAGCACCTCAAGCAGGGCTGACGCAGGGTCGCCGTGACCGTCGCGGCTGAGCTTATCTATCTCGTCGAGGAGCATAAGGGGGTTCTTGACCTTGACCTGTGTGAGCGCGTTTATGATACGGCCGGGCATCGAGCCGACGTAGGTCTTTCTGTGACCGCGTATGTCCGCCTCGTCACGAACACCGCCGAGAGAAACGCGAACGTATTTTCTGTGCATAGCGCGCGCTATGGACTGCGCTATGGATGTCTTACCCGTTCCGGGAGGGCCGACGAGGCAGATTATCTGATTTTTAAGTCCCGGTTCAAGCTTTTTGACAGCTAAGTATTCAAGAATTCTTTCTTTTATCTTTTCAAGTCCGTCGTGATCGGCTTCAAGTATTTTTCTTGCCGCGGCTATATCAAGTCGATCGTTTGTTGAGCGTGTCCACGGAAGCTCAAGACAAACGTCGAGATAATTACGGAGCACTCCGGCCTCCGCCGAGCCAAAGGGAGACTTGCCCATACGGTGAGCCTCCTTTATGAGCTTTTCCTCAACCTCCGATGGGAGCTTGGCGGCGTATATCTGCTCCTGATATTCGTACTCGTCGTCGCCCTCTCCAAGCTCCTCGCGTATAGTTTCCATCTGCTCGCGCAAATATCTCTCGCGTTGAGCCTCGTTGAGCTTCGCGCGTACGCGCTTGTGTATCTCAAGCTCGCAGTCAAGCAGCTCCGCTTCCTTGTGAAGCAGAAAAATGAGCAGCTCGATCCTCTTTATAGGGTCAAAGCAGTCGAGTATCTTTTGCTTGTCGTCAAAGCGAACCATTATGTTGGAGGCGATGAAATCCGAGAGAAGCCCGGGGTCGCTGATACCCTTGACCGCCATCGAGATATCGGTCGAGAGGGCGGGGAAGAAGTTCATAAGGCGGTCGAATACGGCTCTTGCCTCGCGCATATAAGCCTCACCGCGAAGCCCGCCGTTATCCTCGGCGGTCATGGTCTTGCAGATTACGTCCGCGGTGTAAAAATCACCCGTTTTAACGATGGAGAGTACCTTCGCGCGGGAAAAACCTTCGGCGATAACGCGAAGCTTGCCGTCGTTATCGGTCATAGATTGCTTTATTTTAGCTGCGGTACCGACGGCCGCTACCTTTTCGGGGTCAAGCGCGCCGCCGATATCTCTTGACGCTACGATGAAAACGTAGCCGCTGCCGTTGTTGGCTTCCTCCGCGGCGGCGCGGTTTTCGGGCTCGCCGATCTCAAAATTAAGCGGAACGGCGGGGAAGGCAACGGAGCCTTTTAAAATTATCACGGGAAGCGTAAGCTTTTCCGCTTTTTCTATATAATTTGCCATTTTTTAATAGATATCCTTTCAGTAGGGGCATATATTTTTAAGAATATAATTATCTAATTATATATTATAACACATAATTGTGAATATTTCCATATATTATAGTGATTTTTTGCAAATAAAAAAAGATTTTCTCCGTGGCAACGGATAAGATCTACCTTAACGTTTACGAATCAAGCAAGTCGCTTTCCTGAAGGGAAAATAAAAAGCACAGCAGGTATATCCGGGGCGCGTTGATATCATAAGCTTGATATTCCGCCGCGAACTTCGTTCCGCTGTGCAATATAAAACAGATCGCGACCTATTGGCCCATGATCACGCTCTGCGCAAGTATTATAACACAAAAAAATACGTTTGTAAATTGTCAAAAACGACGATTTTTATGCAAAAAATTTGTGGTTATTTACATATCGTAAAAACCGAACCATATTTTAATAAAATTTTTTGTGCAAAGATTACAAATATTTTTTTACTTTTTACTTATGCGTCACGCATAGCGATTTGCTATTGGCGCATCTGTTTCTGATGATCTGTTTAAGACAAGACTCTTGTCTTTTCTCCCTTAGGATTATAGCGCAAATAGGTTTCCATAGCGAGATGACTGAGCCTGAAAACACTTCGCCGTGATATTCCGATAAGCTCGGCGCAGCTTTCCATAGTCTCTCCTCTTATGTATCGGTTGTAAATAAATATCTTTTCCTTTGAATCGGGCAATCTCATAACAGAGCGACGTATCGCGAACATCTCCGCGCGCAGAGCCATCTCGTCCGCTATAGGTTCTTTCGCGCATTCCGAATCGACTAGCTTTTTGTATATCAGATAACAAGAAAGCCGTTTTTGCGCTTCCTTTACGGCATTTATTTCCATATAATTTCTCAGTCCTTTCTTTTTATAATTTTGTACTTCGTGTTTTTTATTTAACTGATCTACACTCGGCGAGGCTGTTCTTCGGCTCTTTTTCTTAATATTCCAAGCAAAGAAACGGCATCGGAAATTTCGCAAATCTGTAACACTTCCGAGAGATCCATTTCGGAAATACAGTCCTTGCAATAGATAACACCGTCCGGGGCTTTGACACCCTCTCCTGAGTAAAGCGGCATCTCGCATCGAGGGCATCTTCGAACGGAGCTCGGCTCTCGTTCGGGACACCCGGATGGGCAAAATGCCATTTGACAGATTTCGCACATATTTCTTGGTATTCTCCTCTTTTTTAGACATTTTTTGATAAAATTATTGACTTTTTTTAAGCAGTGTTTTATAATATGTACGATGACGGGGGAGCATCCCGACACCGACTCATATTTTTGGTGTGACTTTGCTTAATGTCTAACCATATTATAACGCATTTCCGAAATAATGTCAATATATATTTCGGAATTTAGAAATGTTTTTTTCGACAAAAAATCAAACGGAACCGAAAGAGGACACGTATTATGAATTATCACAAATTTGAAGCGTTGCTTGAAAGAAATAATACGACGGTGTACCGAGTTGCAAAGGCAACGGGCATCTCAAACTCTACTTTTACCGATTGGAAAAACGGTCGGTCAAAGCCGAAAACGGATAAGCTCAAGCTTATAGCTGACTATTTTGGCGTAAGCCTGGACGTTCTTCTCAATATAGATAACGGCGAACGTGACGGCGCGGTGCTGTGTCGAAGCGCGGTCATTCGGAAAATGGTCCCGATAATCGGCGAGATACGCGCCGGCGCGCCCATAATAACGAATGAAACTCTGATCGGACACGAGCTTGCGGATGTTGACGACTCTGACGACTATTTTTATCTTCGCGTCAGAGGTGACAGCATGAAGAACTGCGGAATGATAGACGGCTCTCTGGTGCTTTTCCGTAAACAGCAGTATGCGGAGGACGGAGAGATAGTGGCGTGCCTTGTAGGAGGCGACAGCGCGACCGTCAAGAGATTTAGGCGGATAAACAAAAAAATGTATTTGTGCCCCGAAAATGACGACTATAAGCCGATCCCGCTGACTCCGGAGGATTTTGAAGCGGGAGACGCGAGAATACTCGGCGTTGCCGTCGAGGTAAAAATAAAATTACAATAAAGATTTAAAGGGTAAGCTCGGACAAACTTTATCGTACTTTAACAAAGATCGAATTTAAAAGGGTGACTGACCTGTTTTTGTTTGCGAGGCGAACAACTTTGAATTTAAATTATTTTTTTGTGTCGCCGATATGGCGGCGGAATGGAGATCTTTATGTTCAAAAAAATGCTCGGTGAGCTTAAAAATTTAAGATTCAAGAATTTTTTGTGCCTGACGGTCGCGGGTATTATCAACGCGTGCGGGGTCACGCTTTTTATAACGCCTGTCAGTCTTTACGACAGCGGAATATCGGGCACGTCCATTTTGCTTGACAATATAACTCCCGAATATCTGACATTGTCTATCTTTCTTATTTTGCTTAATATTCCGTTGTTTTTGTTCGGGCTGAAAAAGCAAGGCGCTGTATTTACGGTGTACGCCATATATTCGGTGGTTATTTATTCCGTAATGGCATTTCTTATAAATGACGTGCTTCCGATAGACGTTACGCACGGCTCACCTCTCGCGGGTAACGACGTTTTGCTTTGCGCTATCTTCGGAGGTCTTTTATCGGGTATCGGAAGCGGTATTGCCATAAGGTTCGGCGGGGCTATGGACGGAGTTGAGGTCATGGCTGTCATATTCTCTAAGAGGCTCGGCGTTTCGGTCGGAACTTTCGTTATGGTCTACAATATAATAATATACGTACTCGCGGGGATCATAGAGACCTCGTGGAGATTGCCCCTTTATTCAATAATCACATATACCGTCGGGCTTAAAGCCGTTGACTTTATCGTTGAGGGTCTTGACCGTTCGAAGGCGGCGAACATAGTAACGTCAAAGCCCGACGAGGTCTGCCGCGCTCTCTCGGAGGCGTTTGAGTGCGGAGTCACCATTCTTCCTGCCAAGGGATATTATTCGGGAGCGGATACGTCGATGGTATATCTGGTCCTCAACCGATTCCAGATAGGAAAGATGAAGGAGGTCGTCAGACGTTACGACTCGAAAGCGTATATAGCCATATCTGAGGTCGCGGATGTTTATTCGTCGAAACCTTAACTAAAATTCCTTATTACGAACAGAAAGGAAACAAAAAGGAATGACAGCAGTCAGCGTAAACAAACTGACGCTTGAATACGGAATGAAGAAGATACTTGACGGTGTGACATTCGCTATCAACGACGATGACAGACTTGGGATCGTTGGAGTGAACGGCAGCGGAAAGACATCGCTCTTCAGGCTCATTTTGGGAGAGGAGCGCGCCGATTCGGGTGAAATATATATATCAAAGGACAAGTCGATAGGCGTGCTTACGCAGGACGGCGCGTTCAAGCTTCCCGAGGGGACAGATGAGAGCCTATCCCCGCTTGAGTTTATGTTTCTCGGATTTCCCGAGTTTACCGACGCGGAGGAAAGACTTGAGAGAATGAAAAAGCAGCTCTCAGCGTGGTCGGACGTGTCGGAGAACCGAGTGTATTCCGAGCTTATGCAGAAATATACCGATCTTCACGACAAGTATATACGAGACGGAGGGCTTGAGTTCAGATCAAGATGCGCGTCGATCCTCGCGAGAATGGGCTTTTCCGAGGAGATGATGAGGCGCCCCGTAGAGACACTCAGCGGAGGGCAACGAACAAGACTCGCGATATCGCGTCAGCTTTGCCGTGACCCCGACATACTTTTCCTCGACGAGCCGACGAACCATCTTGATATTGAAACGCTTATGTGGCTCGAGAGCTATCTCGCTTCGTACAAAAAGTGCTTGCTTGTTATCTCGCACGACAGATATTTTCTTGACCGAGTGACGAACAAAACGCTTTTTATCGAGCATACGAAGGCGAAAATTTACGTGGGAAATTACAGCCGCGCAAAGATAAAGCGCGAGGAGGACATAA
This sequence comes from Eubacteriales bacterium, assembly GCA_045652645.1. Taxonomy (GTDB): domain Bacteria; phylum Bacillota; class Clostridia; order Oscillospirales; family CAG-272; genus RGIG3994. The sequence goes on from JAZRUP010000187.1 coordinate 11,246, forward strand.
GGGTCGCCGAAAAGCATTATTACGAGCAGCAGGCGTATATCAAGCATCAGGAAGAGTATATCGCTCAGCAGAGAGCGTGGGGACGTGAAAAGAACATCATCCGCGCGGAGAGCCGAGAGAAGCATCTTCAGAAGATCGAGCGACTTGAGCTGCCGAAGGAAGCGCCGAGGCCTATCCGCCTGCGATTTACGCAGGAGCATAAATCGGGAACGGAGGTCATGGCGGTGCGTCGTCTTAGCTTTGGATATTCACCGCTGAAAACGCTTTTTGCGGGACTTGATTTTCTCATCAAACAGAACGAAAGAGTATTTATAATAGGTAAAAACGGATGCGGAAAATCAACGCTCTTAAAGCTTCTCACAGGTCAGCTTGAGCCGAATGAGGGTTACGTTGAGGGAGGCTACAATGTCGAGATAGGATGTTACGATCAGGAAAACCGAACATTAACGGATTCTAATACCGTCAAGGATGAGCTTTGGAACGCGTATCCGCAAAAAACGGAGCTTGAAATAAGGTCAACGCTCGCGGCGTTCAGATTTGTCGGAGACGATATTGATAAGACGGTGTCCGTCTTGAGCGGCGGCGAGAGAGCAAGGCTTATGCTCGCGAAGCTCATAATGTCGCATATGAATCTGCTTATCCTTGACGAGCCGACGAACCATCTTGACATAAGTTCAAGAGAGGCTCTTGAGGACGCCGTCAAGACGTTTGACGGAACGGTGATAGCGGTGTCTCACGACAGAGCGTTTATAAACAGCCTCGCGACGAGAATAATCGAGATATGTCCCGGGGCGGGCGCGCCTTACGGGGATATGATCGATTATAAGATAGAGAATGTCGGTCGTGGGTTTGACGAATACAACGAATTCAAGCGCGGACGGATCAATACGTCGGACGGAGCTAAAACGGAGAAGGTCTCCGAGGGGCGCGACGCGTTCCGTGAGAATAAAACTCAAAAGTCAAAAGAGAGGACAGAGCAAAGACGTCTTCAGAATCTTGCGAAAGAGAAGGACGCGCTTGAAGCGGAGCTTGACGAGGTCACGGCGGAGCTTTACGGCGAGGCGGCGACTGATTACAAGCGCGCGGCGGAGCTTGAGACGCGCCGCGAGGAGATCGAGGAACGCCTCATGGAGATCTACGAGGAGATCGGCGTCTGATCTAAGCAAAGCTTTGCCTTTTTCAAAGTTTTTTGAAGATACTTAAGAAACTTTTTTCAAAAAAGTTTCTTAAGTGGGGTGAAGGGGCAAAGCCCCTTCAATATTCGCGTCAAAGAAAAGACAACCTAAATTTTGGGTGCGAAGTGCCTAAAATTTGGGTTGTCTTTTCAGCGAATAAAATAAACGATAAAGGTAAACTTTATTTCTGTCAGAGAAGCAAATGTCTAAATAAGACTTACCCATCAAGGGAAGGCTAATGTAAGTGCTCACTCGCTTGCAGAAATATTATCAGCATAACCCGTTAGCTTCTTTGCTGACGCAAAGATTTATGGGGCGCTGCCCCAAACTCCGCTCAAGAAACTTTTTGAAAAAAGTTTCTTGAGGATCTTCAAAAACTTTGAAAAAGTTTTGTGTTTAATTATTTGCTTTGCTTTTTTTTGATGTACTTTTATATGAAAATTTTATATTAAAAACAAAAAATTCAAAAAAACGCTTGACAACCGAGTGAGAATGTGATATTATTAATCATCAATTTCATATTTGAGCCATGCGAAGATAAGTAATTTACCGTTCCGCCACAGAGAGGGACAGTTGCTGAGATGTCCTGCCGAAGGTTGATGAAAACTCACTTTGCGTAAGTTTTTGACTTACAGCTCTGCCGAAGAAATGCAATGCCGTTGATGGACGGCGCAAAGTAGAACGGCGCGTTTTCCGCGTTAAGGACAAAGAGGGTATCTGTTTTTGCAGATAAACTCGGGTGGTACCGCGATCATTCGTCCCGAGAGCATTCGCTCTCGGGACTTTTTTCACTGAATATCAAATTGACTAAAGCTTGAAAATGTTTTTATTTATTGTGGAGGCACAAGATGGAATTCATCAATATGACGATAGGTGAGTGGATGGATAAGCAGGCAAGGGAATATCCCGATCAGCCTGCCGTCATTTATACTCACGATTTTAAGTTCACAAGAACTTATAAGGAGTTCAACGACGAGGCGCATAAGATAGCCAAAGCGTTCCTCTCTATGGGTATCAAGAGAGGCGACCACGTCGCTATCTGGGCGACGAACAACCCCGAATGGTATCTGACGCTTTTCGCTTGCGTAAAGATCGGCGCGGTGCTCGTTACGGTCAATACGGGATATAAGATACACGAGGCTGAATACCTCTTAAAGCAGTCCGATACGAAGATGCTCGTTATGTGCGACAGCTTTAAGGGAACGAGCTACGTTGATATAATGCAGAGACTCTGCCCCGAGATCCTTGAGGACGGAGCCGACAGAGGCAATATCTGCTCAAAGCGTCTCCCCTTGCTCAAAAAGATAGTGTCTATCGACGAGGAGCACCATAAGGGAATGTACCATTGGTCCGAGCTTTATAATATGGGTCAGGACATAACCGACGAGGAATACGCCGCCGCGAGAGAGGGAATATCTCCTCACGACGTCGCGAATATGCAGTACACGTCGGGTACGACGGGCTTCCCGAAGGGAGTTATGCTGACGCATTATAACGTTGTCAACAACGGAAAGTGCATCGGAGACCGTATGGGACTTTCTACGGCGGACAGAATGATGATACACGTTCCTATGTTCCATTGCT
>JAZRUP010000188.1:0-2853 GCA_045652645.1 Eubacteriales bacterium
AATTTGTCTTCCTAAGACCGCTTGGCCTCCGACTTAGAAGCGCTAATATTTTCACCAAAAATTCACTTTGGTTTTTTGTCGGTCACACAAAAAAACAGATTCATAAAAAATACGTTGAAAAATTTTATTAAATAAACAAAACAATGATCGGAGTAGCCACTTGTTTTTTATTATCCATTTGAAAATTTCTTATCAAATTTATTGACACAATACATATTTTGTAATATAATAATTGAGTTAGATATATTACTTGGAGGACAAATTTATGAGAATTGGCATTGTTGGTTACGGTAATCTCGGCCGTGGTGTTGAGTGCGCTATCACGCAAAATCCCGATATGGAGCTCGTCGCGGTATTCACGAGAAGACCTCCCGAAAGTGTTAAAATACATACAAGCGGTGTAACCGTCGCGCACATTGACGACGCGATCAAATACAGAGATAAAATAGACGTTATGATAATCTGCGGCGGAAGCGCAAAGGATCTTCCCGTTCAGACCCCCTATTTTGCTGAATATTTCAACGTGATTGACAGTTTTGACACTCACGCAAAGATTCCCGAACATTTCAGCAACGTTGATGCAGCGGCAAAACGAGGAGGAAAAATAGCAATCATTTCAGTCGGATGGGACCCCGGAATGTTTTCTCTTAACCGTATGTATGCCGAGGCTATTCTTCCCGAAGGAAAAGACTATACCTTTTGGGGAAAGGGTGTAAGCCAAGGTCATTCCGACGCTATCAGGCGTATTGACGGAGTTAAAAACGCAAAGCAGTACACTATTCCAATAGACGAGGCGATCGACGCGGTTCGCGCCGGTAAAAATCCCGAACTTACAACACGAGAAAAACATCTTCGCGAATGTTTTGTCGTCGCGGAAGAAGGCGCAGATCTTAATCGAATTGAAAACGAGATCAAAACAATGCCCAACTACTTTGCCGACTATGATACGATAGTACATTTTATAAGCGAAGATGAGCTTAATCGCGACCATAGCGGAATACCCCACGGAGGCATGGTTATCAGAAGCGGAAAGACGGGTATTAACAGAGAAAACAATCATATAATCGAATACAAGCTGAAGCTTGACTCAAATCCCGAATTTACAACATCTGTTCTTATTGCATACGCAAGAGCTGCGTTCAGACTCTCAAACGAAGGTATATCCGGCTGTAAAACAGTTCTTGATATAGCTCCATCTTATCTCAGCCCGAAGTCACCCGATGAACTGCGCAGAACTTTGCTTTAATATCAAATTATAATTCGGGTGATCTTATGAAAAAAACAGCTATTACAATATTGATTTTCGCTTTATGCTTTTTACCGATTTTGGGATCATGCAACAGCGAACCTCCCTCAAACGGAAAATCCGCTTATGAGATAGCCCTAGAAAATGGATTTGTCGGAAGTGAAGACGATTGGCTCGAATCACTCAAAGGAACTGACGGAACCAACGGTGCAGACGGTGAAAGCGGTTCAAGCGGTAAGAACGGTATTGGAATTTCATCTACTAAAATTGATGAAAACGGGTTTCTTATAGTAACACTTACTGATGGCTCTGTTATAAATGCCGGATACGTGGGCGTTGCAAAAGAAGATACCTCTGATCTTGCCCCCGTTCTCAACACAACATCACTTAACATTCCCGAAGGCAAACCGTATCTTCTTACCTCCGACAGACCCGATACAGTTTTTAAGAGCTCCGATGAATCGATCGTTCAGGTTTCTCCGGAAGGATTGATTTTAGCATTGTCTGAGGGAAACGCAACCATTACCGCAACTGCCCGTGACGGTAAAGAAACCACCTGTTCGGTGTCAGTGCTTTGTTATGATTTTGTTAAGTTGAGTGACGGAACACTTGAAATAACAGGATATTACGGAACCAAAAAGGTTCTTGATATTCCCTCGGAGATTATGGGACAAGCCGTAACCTCAATAGGAAACTCTGCTTTTGCCGATTGGGAAGAAAAAGCGGGATACAAAGAGGTAATACTCCCTAACTCAATCACAACAATTGGAGATTATGCTTTCAACAGTCTCTCAGAGCTTACTTCCGTTACGTTCGGAAACGAACTCAAAACAATAGGCAACGCGGCTTTTTCAGGATGCAAAAAGCTCAACAACATAATTCTTCCCGATTCTCTTGAAGAACTCGGAAACTCGGCGTTTAACGCCTGCTCCTCCTTAACATCAATAAAAATACCTAACGGCATAAAAACATTGAACGGCTCTTCTTTCAGTGATTGTGAAAATCTCACATCTGTCGAATTGGGCTCGGGTGTCACTTTCATAGGCATGTTTGCTTTCGGGTATTGCTCAAAGCTCCAAAGCATAATAATCCCGGAAAACGTAGTCGAGCTTGACGAATACGCTTTTGCGTACTGCACGTCGTTAAATGAAGTAAGAAAACCAAATGCTGTTTTGTATTATGACAACACTTTCAAAAATACTCCTTGGTTCTCAGAATTTGGAGGAACGGGTGAAAATCCCGCAATTATTCCCGACAGCGCTTTTGAAGAAAGAAATGAAACCGTTTTTGTTTATGCGACCGGAAGCAACGATGAGCATCTGCCGAACATCGAAGTTCGTGCCTATATTTACCCTTATGCTACGGGATGGTCTGAAAAAACGAACGAATACACTTTGGCAAATTACATTGAGCTCAAAAGAGTGGGTATATATTTAGATGACGACGGTTACGGGTGGAGCAAACTTGAATTTACTGCGCCAAACGGCAAAATAACATTTATATATGTAAGGAACTCCCAACTTGTAACTGAGCTTCCAAACAGTATTGCTTAATAACATAAAATATCCGCATCAGCTTAGCTGATGCGAAGTCGGAGGGCAAGCGGT
>JAZRUP010000189.1:0-7645 GCA_045652645.1 Eubacteriales bacterium
TACGATCCGACTTGTCTATCTTGTTCTTGATACCGTCAAGACCCGCCATAAGGATCGCGGCGTAGCAGAAATAAGGATTGCAGGTCGCGTCGGGATTGCGAAGCTCAAAGCGGCGCTTCTCGGGTGACTTTGCGTATGCGGGAATTCTTATGACCGCGCTTCTGTTCGACGTTGCGTAGCCTACGGTAACAGGCGCCTCAAATCCGGGAATAAGACGCTTAAAGGAGTTCGTGCTGGGATTCGTCAGCGCGCAAAGTGAGGCTATATGCTTAAGAAGTCCGCCCATAAAGTAATGCGCTGTTTCGGAAAGGTGGGCGTAGCCGTTATCGTCGGAGAATACGGGCTTTCCGTCCTTCATAAGGAGCATATGGACGTGCATTCCGCTTCCCGCCTCACCGTAAATGGGCTTGGGCATAAACGTCGCGGACTTGCCGTATTTAAGAGCCGTATTGTGGATTATATACTTTATCATCATTGTCGCGTCTGCCATATGGACGACCTCGCCAAGCTGAGGCTCGATCTCAAACTGACCCGATGCCGCGACCTCCGGGTGGTGATAGTTTATCTCAATTCCCGCGTCCTTCATAAGCATACACATCTCGCTGCGGCACTCGTATGAAATATCAAACGGCTTCGCGATGTGATAATTCTTTTGCTTCGGAACGACAACGCCAAGACCGTCCTCGGTGCAGCTGCTGTTCAGGTAGGACTGCTTCGCGTCAACGGACGCTCCGATATAGTTGGGCTCAACGCCCCAGCTTACGTTGTCAAAGAGATAGAACTCAAATTCGGGGAGAATATACATAGTATCGGCAATACCGCTGTCCTGCATAGCCTTGACAGCCGCCTTTATTATATTTCTCGGGTACTGAGGAAGAGGACGGTTTTCGGGATTGTCAATGATCATAGCGTTACCCGTCATAGAAAGAGTGGGTATCGAGCAGAAGGGGTCAATGACAGCCGTATCGGGATCGGGAATAAAAACCATATCGCTCTTCTCAACGACGGCATAGCCGTAGTTTGACGCGTCAAATCCGATGCCGCTCTTCATCGTATCCTCGGAGAAGTTCTCCGAGGGTATAGTCACGTGGCGGTACTGTCCGTTAATGTCGACCATCTTGAAATCGACCATCTTAATACCTTTTTCATTGATAAGATTCAAAATATCCTGAATGCTTTTTGACATATTATATATCCTCCATCAAAATATTATAATATATTATACCATACAAATTCCTTTCAGTCAATAGCTCACAAATTTTTTTAAAAAACTATTGAAAATCACCATATTTTACTGTATAATTTTATTACTAAAAAATCGAAGGAGTAATTTACGTATGCTTGAAATACGAAATCTATCTAAAGTCTACCGTTCAAAAACCGGTGAAGAAGTACGCGCTCTCGATAACGTAAGCATCTCATTCCCCGAATCGGGAATGGTATTTATTTTAGGTAAATCGGGAAGCGGTAAATCCACGTTGCTCAACATAATGGGCGGCCTTGACAGCTATGACAGCGGAGAATTTATTATAAAAGGAAAATCGTCGAAAGATTTCGGCGGATCCGATTTTGACGCTTACAGAAATACGTTTATAGGATTTATTTTCCAAGAGTATAATGTTCTTGACGATTTTACGGTCGGAGCCAATATCGGTCTTGCGCTTGAGCTTCAAGGCAAAAAAGCGACCGCGGAAAAGATAAATGAAATACTCTCACAGGTCGATCTTCTGAACTACGCCAAGAGAAAACCCAACGAGCTCTCGGGCGGTCAGAAGCAAAGAGTTGCCATTGCGAGAGCTCTTGTCAAAGAGCCTCAGATAATTATGGCTGATGAGCCTACGGGCGCTCTTGACTCAAACACGGGTAAGCAGATCTTCGATACCCTCAAAAAGCTTTCAAAAGAAAAGCTTGTGCTTATAGTATCTCACGACAGAGATTTTGCCGAACGCTACGCCGACAGAATAATCGAGCTTTCCGACGGAATGATAATCTCCGACGTTACAAAGCACGAGCACGCAAGCGAAAAGCTCAGCGACGGTATTGACAAGATAAACGGAAGCATCCTTAAGATCAAGGGAGGCTATCGCCTCACACCCGCCGATATGCAAATGATAAACGATTACCTCGAAAAAAACCAGGGAGACGTTATCCTTTCAGGAGATTCTCGGGTTAACGAAGAGCTTCGCTCCGCGGCGGGTATCAGTGAAACCGGCGCGACCTCGGTCTTTGAAGGAACCGATACCGAAAAGGACTATAAGCTGAAGAAATACGAAAAGAAGGACAGCAATTTCATTCGATCTCGCCTGCCTCTCAAAAACGCTTTACGTATGGGCTCGAGCGGTCTGAAACACAAAAAATTCCGTCTTGTTATGACGATATTCCTTTCGCTTATAGCCTTCGCTCTTTTTGGTTTTGCCGACACGATGGCAAATTACGACAAATATACCGCAACAACAGAGTCGCTTCTTGATTCAAACATAAAAAACGCCTCGATCACTCTCGGTGTACGTCATACCGTAACATATGATGACGGGGAAACATATACGTATTACGATACGGCAATGTTCAATAAAGACGATCTGAGGGAACTCAGCGAAAAAACGGGGCTTGATTTTGTTCCCGTATTCACAAACGATTATTATAATCCCTATCAAGGCGGTTTTTCCGTTTCAAGCATGATGCAAAGCTATTCGGGCAATACAGTTTACTCGGGTAAGATCCACGGTCTTGTCAACATAAGTGAAGAACAGCTGAAAAACACGGATTTCTCAATAACGGGACGTTTGCCAGAAAAAGACGGCGAGATCGCGATAACCGAGCTTCTTTACCGTCAGTTCAACGAATTTGGCTTCTCAAATTCAGATTTCAATGAAAGCGTCGGTGCGGGTAAGCTTACAATGGATGAAAAATCACCCAACTCCATCATAGGAAAGCACCTTACGTTTGACAAACATTTTTATATTGGTGACGGAAGCAATAAAGGATCTTCTTTTGAAATTGTCGGTGTTATCGATACGGAATTTGATTATGACCGTTATTCAAGCTTCCTTCCTCAAAAGGAAAGCGAAGGCATCGTTACCGAGGAAGGCAACGCTCTTTCCGATATGGTGCTTCAGATGGAGATAGCAAGTGAGATAGGCTACGGCTTCCACGCGCTTGGATTTATGACCGAAAACGATATAACGAGCTTTGCTATGTCAAACATTCCCTTTAATCAGAGCCTTTCCGTCGGTATGCACGGCTGGAACTCAAATCTTTATATCGCAGTAACTTCCGAAAACTTATCCGACAAATTCGGCGAACTACAGATCAGCGAGGTTGCCGGAAGCTCTGCTTTGAATTCGCTCTCTATTAATTGGTTAGACGGAAGAAAAGAGCCTGTTCTGCTTGAAAACGAGGTCATACTTCCCTCTCATCTCATAGAAAATCTTATACCGTATGAAATTAAAAACTCTATAGATACCGCAAAATTCAACGAAACGGCAATCGGTGTTTTCGGGGCAGATGCTTGGGGCAACACGAGTCCCGATAAGAATTACTACGACCGTATAAACGAAGCGTCAGTGCGAAAATACATTAACGATATGATCTCAAGAGATGACGTCGTTGAAGCGATATGCAGATTCGCGCTCAACAATCAAGGCGAACCCATCTCAAGCGCCGCCGAGGCAAAGATCTTCTGGGAACGCTTTTGGTTTGAACAAGGAAACGATCAGTTCCCATCTGATGAAGATATTGACGGAAAGAAAAATCACCATGAATTTTATGACGATATGCCCGAGGAGATCATCTCATACATACTTTCCTCTTGCTTCGGCATAAGCAAAGAAAGCCTTCCCACTATAAAATCATACGATTTTGATTATGTAAACGATATACTCAGAAATACGTCTGAAATCAATAACGAGTATACGCTATCACGGGATATGATATTCTCGATACTGCGCAAAGTGTACGCAACGATTGATGTCTATAACGAATCAAACAAGCTCTGGGAAAACAACGACCTGATCTCTGTTATGATATCTCGAGGACACATATCTAAACAGGAATGGGATGAAAGAAAGGATGTTGAGTTCCGCAAGAGCATATTACGCAGCTTCTACTGCGATATGTATCTAAATGATCACGAACTCGGATACGAGAAAAATCCTTACGGAAAGAGCGGAAAAGAAATAGAAGCTGAAGCTAAAAAATGCTTTATGGCGGTTTGCGGGATCAATGAGGAAGATCTGCTCTCTTCTCTTAAATTTGAACGCTTTGAGCAGAACCACGAGTTCGGCACCAACTCGTCTCTCGGCACTTACGATCTCAAAGTCGTGGGAACTTACAACTCATCTTCATACTACTTTGGAGATATGATAATAAGCGATAAGATACTTGCCGATTACCGTGAGTGGCAATCAGAAAACCAAGGAGATAAAGGATATTCCGAGGATATTGCCGACCACGCTAACGGCATATGGGCTTTCGCGATCTCTCCGCTTCCAAAGGATCGTGACGTTATCGAAAAGCTCGTTGCTTTATCATATAGCGAAAACACGGATCTCCTTTTCTCAATGCAAAATCCGATAATGGATACTCTTACTACATTCAACGATTTTATTGAAGTCGGTTCAAAGGTATTCCTTTACATAGGAATCGGTTTCGCGGTGTTCTCCGCCCTTCTGCTTATGAATTTCATAGCAACGTCTATATCATATAAAAAGCGTGAGATCGGGATCCTGCGCGCGGTCGGCGCACGTTCCTCCGACGTATTCAAGATATTCTTCAGCGAAGCTCTCATTATCGCGCTTATAAACTTTATTCTCTCAACGGCAGCGGTCGTTGCGGGCATTATCATAACTAATAATTGGATGCATAATAGCGGAATAAACGTAACGCTTCTGACCTACGGTCCTCGCCAGTTTATAGTTATGCTTATTATAAGCGTAGGTGTTGCGCTTCTCGCAAGCTTCCTGCCCGTTTATAAGATAGCAAAGCGCAAGCCCGTTGACGCTATCAAGGACAGATAAAATTTATATTTTTCGGGACATCGGAGTTTTCCGATGTCCCGATCGTCTTTTTAAAGGCAAAAATCATATAATATTTAAGAAAAAAACACCGTTTCCATCAAAAGATATATTGTTTTTATGCGTAACACCTTGACTATTTTGTCGATTTAAGTTATAATAATATTAATTGTAATTTATAAGGGTAAGTGTGCCCGATACCAATATCGAATTTTACGAAAGGCTTGAATACTTTTTATGAATAAAAGAATTTATCTTGCGACCCCCACGATGCACGGAGACGAGCTCAGGTATATGGAAGAGGCGTATTCTACCAACTGGATGTCAACGGTCGGAGCCAATATAAACGAGGTCGAAAGACTTGCGTGCGAGAAGGTCGGCTGTAAATACGCCGTCGCGCTCGCGTCAGGCTCAGCGGCGCTCCACCTCGCGTTCAAGCTTGCGGGGCTCAAGCCAGGAGATAACGTATTCTGCACCGATATGACCTTCGGCGCGACCGTTAATCCCGTGCTTTATGAAAAAGGAAATCCCATCTTCATAGATACAGAATACGACACTTGGAACATGGATCCCGTTGCGCTCGAAAAAGCCTTTGAGATTTATCCGGACACGAAGATCGTTGTAGTCGTAAACCTCTACGGAACTCCCGCTAAATTCGACGAGATAAAAAAGATATGCGATGCTCACGGCGCGACTATAATTGAGGATGCAGCCGAGTCTCTCGGCGCGACCTATAAAGGAATTCAGACCGGCAATTTCGGCAAATACAACGCTATCTCCTTCAACGGAAATAAGATAATCACGGGATCGTCGGGAGGAATGCTCCTGACTGACGAGCTTGATGCCGCAAACAAAGCTCGAAAATGGTCAACTCAGAGCCGTGAGAACGCTCCTTGGTATCAGCACGAGGAGATCGGCTACAATTACCGTATGAGCAACGTAATAGCGGGTGTCGTCAGAGGACAGATGCCTTATCTTGAGGATCACATAGCAAAAAAGAAAGCGATATATATGCGCTATAAGAAAGCGTTTGCCGATCTTCCCGTAATTATGAATCCTTACGACGAGAGCGTATGTGAGCCAAACTTCTGGCTCTCCTGTATGCTCATCGACAAGGAGGCTATGTGCAAGCAGGTCAGAGGTGACAGCGACGTTTGCTATATTACGGAACCCGGCAAGACCTGCCCGTCGGAGATACTCGACAAGCTCGCCGAGCTCAACGTAGAGGGCAGACCTATCTGGAAGCCTATGCATATGCAGCCCATATTCCGTATGCATCCGTTTATCACGAGAAACGGCAACGGACGCGCTATGACGAACGCATACATAGCGGGCGAGGCTACCGACGTTGGCGCCGATATATTCGCCAGAGGTCTTTGTCTGCCGAGTGATATAAAAATGACCGAGGAAGACCAGGATATGATCATTGACGTGATCAAAGCTTGCTTTAACTAATAACGAGAGGTTTTTATGTACGCAAACTTTTTTAAACGACTTTTTGATTTTCTGATTTCCCTTATAGCTTTAATGGTTTTGTCACCCGTTATATTGATACTTGCCGTAATAGGCGCGGTAGCTATGCGAGGAAATCCTTTCTTTACGCAGCTCCGTCCCGGCAGAGTCAGTAAAAAAACAGGAAAGGAAAAAATATTCAAGCTTATAAAATTCAGAACTATGTCGAACGCCAAAGATAAGGACGGCAATCTCCTTCCCGATGACGTAAGACTTAACAAATACGGAAAATTTCTTCGCTCAACGTCACTTGACGAGCTCCCCGAGCTTTTGAATATTTTAGTCGGAGATATGGCGATAGTCGGCCCCCGTCCACAGCTTGTCCGCGATATGGTCTTTATGACAGAGGAAGAAAGAAAGCGACATTCCGTACGCCCGGGACTTACGGGTCTTGCCCAGGTCAGCGGACGAAACAATATAACCTGGGAAAAAAAGTTTATATACGATATTGAGTACATAGAAAATATCACCTTCGTAAAAGACATCAAAATAATTGTAAAAACCGCTGTAAATGTTTTTAAGCGCGACGGTATAACAGAGGAAGGAATGGCAACAGCCACTGACCTCGGAGACTATCTGCTTGAACGCGGTAAAGTGACAAAAGAAGAATATGACAGACTTCAAGCTGACGCAAAAGAGCTTATGAGGACAAAAAAATGAATGAAAATAAGTTTTCCGTCGCGATGTCGGTGTATAAAAGCGATAACGCAGTTTTTTTCGACAGAGCGCTCAAAAGCATAACTGAGGAACAAACCGTACTTCCCGATGAGGTCGTTCTTGTTGTGGACGGTCCTGTCGGCGATGACATCAACGCAGTTATAAATAAATATTCAGCAAATTATCCTATTTTTAATATCATCCGCCTTGAAAAGAACGGCGGACTCGGAAACGCGCTCAAATTGGCTACCGAAAAGGCAACTTATGAGCTTATCGCCAGAATGGACAGCGACGACGTTTCCCTTCCTGACAGATTTGAAGAACAGCTGAAGCTTATAAATGAAACCGACGCGGACGTAATCGGCGGATATATGACCGAGTTCGTTGAGGAAGAGTCAAACATCGTCGGATGCAGAAGCGTTCTTCTCACGGACAAAGAGATAAAAGAAGATATCAAAAAGAGA
>JAZRUP010000190.1:0-2543 GCA_045652645.1 Eubacteriales bacterium
AGCCGTTGTATATTGATCCGAAGAAGCCTATTCTTGAATTGTCGGAGGGCTCGGTTATTACAAAATTAGATATAGTACAGCCGTTTCCGTCAAATGAAGCATTGTTGCCCATATCTATCGGTGACCATTGCGCGCCGCCGAGATCTATATCCGCGTTAAGCTCGTAATGCTCGTTATTTATATTAGAAAGCGCTAAAAGCTCACTTGCCGTGGTTATGATATAAGGATCGTCAACAGTTCCAGAACCGTCCAGCTCGGGATAGGCGTTTTCCCCTGCTGAGCCTGGTGTGTGGTATGGATCGCCCGGATCGGCGGAGTTGCCTTGGGCGCATCCTATTCTTCCGTTGACCACATACATAAATATGATTGGAACGAGGATTATCGCAAGAATAATGCCGACGATAAGACCCACTCCGCTTTTCTTTTCCTTTTGGGGCGAATTATCGTTGCCGTATCCCGACTGCGCGGAGCTTTGCGCCTGCTGACGGCGAAGCGCCTCGGCCCTCTCTCGCTCAATTCGCGCTCTTTCGGCGATAGCCGCCGCTTCGGCGTCGTAATTTCTCTTCTCGTCCGTGACGAAGAACGCGTCGGAGCTGGTCTTATCCCAGGTGAGACCGTCGGCAAACTCGACGAAAACGACCTTTACCGAGCCGTGTGTCGCGCTGTCGGGGAGAATAAGTCCGTTTTTCTCAAGGAAGCTCTCTCCGTTATTTATGGGGGTGTCGAACGAGAAGGATACGCCCGACATCTTTCCGAGCGAGACGTTCGTGTTATCCATCGGCGTTATTTCAAATCTCACCGATTTTATAGCTACGGGAGATTTGTTCTCCCAATGCATACGAAGTATCTTTTTCTCCGAAACGCTGTCCTTTACGACCTGCATCGCGCTGGGCGCGACGGGGCAGGCGAAGGAGGGAGGCTCTCCTACCGTACCGAGCAGGGAATATCTTGCGTCGAGAGGCTCGTCAAACGAGCCGAAAAGAGTAAGTATCTGAGCCGCCGCGCTTTGCGGTGCGGCGTATTGCGGCGCGGAATATTGTGGCGCGTAAGCATAACTCGGCTGATTTCCCTGAACGGGCGCGGAATAAGTGGGAGCCGAGGCATAGGCGGGAGCTGATGCGTATGAGGGCGATGCTTGCGGAGCGTATGAGTCCGTATGTGTCGGCGCCGCGTGATTGCTCTGCGTCGCGTACTCGGCATCGTCCGCTATACCCATTCCGAAAAGGAAGGTCATGAAGCTCATTTTTTGAGTATTGGGGTCGTCGGGAGTGGTCTGCACTATGCCGAGAGCCTCAGCCGCGGCTTTTTCCGCGGGATTTGTGCGGAGCGCCTCAAACGTGGCTTTGGATTCCTCGGCGGTCACGTATCCGCAGGACTTTTCATAGTCGCTGAAAACAGTCGTGACAAAAATGAGGCAAAGACCCTCGCAGATGCCGCCGACAAGACCGAGCAGACCCGCGGCGCCGCCGAATGCCGAGAACAGGCTCGAGATGATAGTGAATATAGCGAGTATCCAGTTGATAACGATAACAAAAGATGATTTTGTGACGAGATTCTTACCCGAGCGGAGCGTGTTTGAAATGCCCGAGACCATCATAAGGAATTTCGAATAATACTGACCGTAAAGGAAAAATATTCCGAAACCGACAAGCGCGATAACGATCACCAGCAAGCCGTTGAAGTGTTCTCCCAAAAGCTTTGATCCCGCGAAAAGCGCGATAAGTCCGACGAGGAGGATGCCGATGGCGGCCAAGAATTTGACCATCGCGTTTATAAAAAGGAAAATTTTAAATAAATTAAGACCGATAAGGGCTTTTTTCGTGTTAGCCTTGCCGTCTTTAGCTCCGAGCTTGACAAGCCAGAAGCCGACTGCCGCCGCTATCATCGGTATAAGTCCAATAATGGTGAATATCAGAATGACGTTCGCGACGAGAGATACTATCTCTCCGATACCCTCCATAGCTTTGAGGTCTATTTCAAAGCCGAAGATAGAGAACACGCCAAAGTCGTTTCTGTCGGCAAAGGCGGTGATTACGGATATCAGAGTAGAGATGGTTAAGCATAGAGCGACGAAGGTAAGCTTACCCGACGCAAAGATCTGCTTCAAGACTTTAACGGGAGTTTTTGCTTGAGTATACATCTGTTGATTCATTACAGTTGCTCCTTGAAATATTAATTAAGTGTATTTTAACATAATAGAGTTTTTTTGTCAACAAAGAATACCATAATACAGTAAAATTAAGCATATATTAAAACATAATTCCATTATTGGAGGAAAATATGAAAAAAATCTGTTTTTGTACCGTTTTCATTCTGATATTAGCTCTGCTTTTTTCCTGTGGCGAGACTCCAAAGGATCCGCTTGCGTATCAGTCGGGAAACATCTCGGCGGAGATCGCGATACTCAAAAACGGTTGCCGCATCGGCGCGCTTTTACATATTACCGAGTCGGGTGATATTTCCTTGACGCTGACCTCTCCCGAAACGGTCACGGGAACGGAGATAAAACGAACGGGGGGCGCTGTTGCGGTAAGTCGGAGGCC
>JAZRUP010000191.1:0-2693 GCA_045652645.1 Eubacteriales bacterium
TAATTAAGATATGCTATAATTTTATATTATATTTTAAAGTTAAATATCAAAGAAGGAAAGAATAATGCTTGAACTAAAAGGGATAACTAAGGATTATCTTACGGGCGGGGAGACCGTTCACGCGCTTAAGGGCATCGATCTTCAATTTCGCAAGAGTGAGTTTGTGTCGATCCTCGGACAGTCGGGATGCGGAAAGACCACAATGCTTAATATCATCGGTGGACTTGACCAATATACAAACGGGGATCTTATAATCAACGGAAGATCTACTAAGGATTTTAAGGACCGTGATTGGGATGCTTACCGCAACCATTCAATAGGTTTTGTCTTTCAGACGTACAATCTGATACCGCACCAGACGGTACTTCAGAACGTCGAGCTTGCGTTGACTCTTTCGGGTGTTTCAAAAAATGAACGCAGAGAGAGAGCTAAAAAAGCGCTTGAGCAGGTTGGACTCGGCAATCAGCTGAAGAAGCGTCCGAGTCAGATGTCGGGCGGTCAGATGCAAAGAGTCGCTATCGCGAGAGCAATAGTCAATGATCCCGACATAATTCTTGCCGATGAGCCGACAGGTGCGCTTGATACGGAAACGAGTTTGCAAGTTATGGAGATACTCAAAGAGATATCAAAAGACAGACTCGTTATAATGGTCACCCATAACCCCGAGCTCGCCGAGAAGTATTCAACTCGAATCATAAGAATGCTTGACGGACTCGTTACAGATGACTCTATGCCGCTTGACAGCGGTGAAACAGATGCGGAAATTTATGAAGCGGAGCTTAAAATACAAAAAGAGGGAAAAAATGGCAAAAAGGAGAAAAAACCTTCGATGTCATTCGGTACTTCTTTTATGCTTTCGCTAAAAAATCTTTTCACTAAAAAGGGAAGGACGATACTTACCTCCTTCGCTGGTTCTATCGGTATTATCGGTATCGCGCTTATTCTCGCAGTTTCACAAGGTATGACCGCGTATATCGATCACGTTCAGGAATCGACGCTTTCGTCATATCCCTTGACTCTTGAAGCAACGACGGTTGATATAACGGCACTGATGGAAAGCTTTATGAACGCAGGTAATGGCGATGTAACTCACGATAAAGATGCCGTTTATAAAGATCCCGTTATAGGAGAGCTTGTGGAAGCCCTCAGCAAGATCCAGGAGAGTGAAAACGACCTCGCTTCCTTTAAAGTGTTTCTTGAAAACGAAATGAAAAAGGATGATTCCGAGATAAAAGATGCTATTACAGGCATTCAGTATTCTTATAATTTAAATCTCTCCATATACACAAAAAATCCCTCGGGAGATATAATTAAATCCGACACGGGCGAATTGCTCAGCCGTATGATCGGCGAATATATGATCCAGGTTATGACGGGTGGCAACAAAATTGATGCGGAGGATTCATCCTCATCATCTTCTATGGAATCCGGAATGATGTCCTCAATGATGGGAATGAATATGTGGCAGGAGATGCTTTCGGGTAACGTTGATAAAAACGGAAACAGACCCCTTGTTAATGATCTGCTTAAAGAGCAGTATGACGTCGTTCACGGTAAATGGCCCGCGGAAAAGAACGAGATAGTTCTTGTTCTCAATGAAAACAATGAGCTTGACGACCTCACCCTCTATGCTCTCGGTTTGCTTGATGAATCCGAGATAGATGCGATAATTGATGCGGCCGTTAACAGACAGCCTCTTCCCGAAGGCGGCAAGAATAAATGGTCTTACGAGGAAATTTGCGACCGCCGATTCAAGGTGATATTCCCATACGATTGCTATCAGGAAGTCGGTGATACCGGTGTTTATCAGGATATAAGCAAGAACAGCATTTTGCTCGAAAAGCTTTATAATGAGGCTATGGAGCTTAAGGTCGTTGGAATAATCCGACCCAACGAGGAAGCTGAGTCTACAATGCTTTCGGGAGCTATCGGATATACCTACGCTCTTACTGATCATATAATTGAAGAAGCGAACAAATCGGACGTTGTAATAGCTCAGCTTGAAAATCCCGACGTGGACGTTCTTACAGGTCTTCCTTTTGAATCCAATACGGGAAAAATGACTGAGAACGAGAAAAAAGAAGCGTTTATCGCTTATGTGAACGATCTTGGCGTTGAAGAAAAAGCAGAGCTTTTCCTTGAAATTCAGTACATTGAGGCTATAGCAAAGCAATTGGAGCCTTCTACTGATGCTATGCTTGAAAATTTCAAGTCCGAAGATGAAATAATTGCCATAATAAGCAGAATGCTTACTGAATCGACAGATATGACGCAAGAGCAAATAGTGGATATGTTTGAAGGACTTACTCTTGAAGATTTAAAAACGATGATAAGACCTTCAATAGAGCAAATGTTGATAGACGGTTTTGATCTTCCCGACGGCACTCCCGTACCGGGAATAAAAGAACAAACTAAACAGGCGATAAACGCAATTTATCCTACGGATGAAGAAAAAGCCAATACTCTTACGGCAAGTCTTGCAATCTATACCGACGCTCAGTTTGTGACTTATTATGACGAGCTTACGGAGTTTTCTTCAAATACGTACGATGAAACTCTTGTTAAGATAGGATGTCTTGATCTTGACTCGCCCTCCGCGATCAATCTTTACGCTTCATCTTTTGAAAATAAAGACCTTATTGTTGATATGATAGCCGGTTATAATGATTCAGTTGATGAATCTAAAAAGATAG
>JAZRUP010000192.1:0-22988 GCA_045652645.1 Eubacteriales bacterium
TACTTTAGATTGATATTTTTTATATCCAAAGGTTTGAAGTACAAAAATCCTTATTAGTAAAAAAGCCGCCGCGCACGCGAGGATTATCGCCAAAACAGTTGTACGCTTTATTTTTCTTTTTGGTATGCCTCCGACCATAACCCCTCCTACGGCAATAAATAAAAAAATGCACGGCGCGAGCACCGAGATCGCGGCACGGATGGGCCGCCGTACAACGGTTCGGTTGCCTCGGCTTCAAATAAAATGACAGCCGGTGCGTGCTCTTCACCGTTCCTCAATTACATTGTTAATACGACGTAATCACCACTAATTATATTAGTAAAAAGTGATAATTATGTCATTCACCGAACATTGCCGACAGCAGTGCCGACATATTGCGTTCCTCGCAACCTTCTCCGTTAACGCTGTCGCCTTCGCTGACCTCAATATAAACGGATGAAACATAATCGCTGTTTATCATTCCAAGTTCATTTGTAGCATATTCGTATATCTCGGCGAGGTCCTCTCTTTTTACCAGCTCCTCTTCAAGTATATCCGCTTCAGCTTCAAGCTCCGAGACCTCATATTTAAGATTTCCGATCTCTGTTTGAGCTTTACTTGACATAACAGACGTTCCGATTATCATCGTCATAGCGATAGACATAGATATTATAAGTCCTATGACCGCAACGGGAATATTCTTTTTATAAGACTCGTTCTTTTCTGTTTTTCCTTCGTTGGGGAACCATTTAGCTATAAGCGCCGATACGCGTTTTTTAACTTTACGCTTTGCCTTCTGTGCGGGCATTACTATAGTATCCGCCTTAGGGTCGTATTTTGTAACAGCCTTTGATACCGTAGTATATGTACCATCGATCTTTTTCGGAGGCTTGGATGTATCTATCGTTCTGACCTCAGGGACAGAAACAGCGGGCTTCTTGAATTCCTTAGTTACAGGCGCGGGACGCTTTGGCTGTACCGCTACGGTAGTTGGATTCTTGTGAGTATTGTAATATTTAAGAAAATCTCCGGTAGTCATATACTTTTGACCGTTGAAATCACCGTTTCTGTACTTATCCGAAACGCCGCCCTTATTCATACGTGCGATCATATACGCATTAGGCTCTGCCGCCTCTCTTTTTTCCTGAGCGCGAAGCTCCTTCGAAACGCTTGCAGAAACGCCTCTTCCATCATAACGGGCGTGGAGCTGATTTATGCAGTTGTTGTACGAATTGTTGCTTTTGTTTTCTGCCATTTTAACTTCCTCCCGTTAAATTTTTTCCGCTACGCGAAGCTTTGCGCTTCTCGCTCTCGGATTTTCCTCAAGCTCCGTTTCAGACGCCACGATAGGCTTCTTGTTAACGAGCTTTATTTTAGGCTTTCTGCCACATACGCACACAGGCAGGTCGCGCGGACACACGCATCCGCTTGCAAGATCCGCAAACGTTTGCTTTACTATCCTGTCTTCCAAAGAATGGAATGTGATTATTGCTATCCTTCCGCCCGAATTCAGAAGATCTACAGCCGATCTTATCGCGGGCGCTATCGCGTCAAGCTCTCCGTTGACTTCAATGCGGATAGCCTGAAAGCTTCTTTTTGCCGGATGATGCCCACCCGCCTTTGCCGCCTCGGGCATCGACGATTTTATGATTGATACAAGCTCACCCGTTGTTTCAATGGGAGCTTTTTCTCTTTCTCTTACGATCCTTGCCGCGATCTTGGGCGCAAATTTCTCCTCGCCATACTCAAAAAGTATACGGCGAAGCTCCGCCTCCGAATAACCGTTGACGATATCGTATGCCGTCACGGGCGCGTTCGTGTCCATTCTCATATCAAGCGGAGCGTCCGCCATATACGAGAATCCTCTTTCGGGCGTGTCGAGCTGGTAGGATGAGACTCCAAGATCAAGCAGAACGCCGTCAATATGTTCTACGCCAAGCTTTTCGCACACCTCGGCGATATTTGAAAAGTTATTGCGGACAAGCGTCACTTTATCTCCAAACTCGGCAAGACGCTTGCCCGCCGCCCGGATTGCCGTCTCATCTCTGTCAATAGAGATGAGCCTACCACCGTTAAGCCTTTTTGCGATCAACGAAGAGTGACCGCCTCCCCCGGCTGTACCGTCGACAATTATTCCTCCCGCTCGAATGTTTAGCCCCTCTATACATTCGTTCGGCATGACCGGACTATGTGAAAAATTGATATTATCTAAATTATTGCTCATGATGCCATCAGAAGCCGAACTCGTCGGCGATATCTATGATATCCTCACGGCATTCCTTCAGCATCTCAGCCTCATACAGCTCAGCCGCCCATATTTCGGCATAACGGCCGAGACCGAGAATCACTGCTTCCTTCTTAAGCTGCGCGTGATTTATAAGTCCCTCATTGAGAACCACTCTTCCCTGCGCGTCAGGCTCGCCGTCGATCGAGAAGCGGTAAACGTAATGTCTTAACGCGTCTCCCTTGCTTCCTCCAACAGCTGCGATCTTCGACGTAAACTGCTCCCATTCCTCACGCGGATATACCTTAAGGCAATTTCCGCGGATGCTTCTGCAGATAACGAAATCGCGTCCCATCATCTCACGGTGCTTCGCCGGAATAAACAGTCTGTTCTTGGCATCAACACTGTGTCTGAATTCGTTTTTAAGATCGATTATCATATCAGCCATCTTTCCGGCTCCTTTCGTGAGATTTTTCGGTCAAAACGCTTGTGACAGCCCCCATCAAAGCCTGTTTTCTGACTTGACAGACGTTCTGCTCCCCGAATTGGAGCATTTCAAACCACTTTGCACTATTTTTAACCACTTTCCACCACCGTGGTGATTATATTATATATCATATAAGCAAAAATATCAAGGGGTTTAGCAAAATATTTTTTAAAAAACTTACGCAAATTATGATTTTTTTCTAAAAAATTGGTGCTTTTATAAAACGTTTGATCAAAAAAGCTCTATTTGTTACCATTTATATTCTCTATATACATTTTTTTACATTTATTTGATCTTGTGGAAGCAAACGCTGCTCCTCAGGTCAATAGTTACACTCAAAAAACTCTCAAAAAGTCAGTTTTTACAATATGTAAATACTGCACAAATTCGAGACTCAAAAATTATGAAAATTCTACTAAATGTCGAATTTTGTCTCTCTCTGATGTGTATTTTTTGTCAAAAAAATTTATTGTTTTTCGATAAAAACATATTGACAAACGATAATGATTGTGGTATGATAAAAACATATAAAAAAAGCAAAAAGGAGAACAAAAATGTTGAAGATCCCAAAGAAAGCATCGGTGGTAATATCGATCGTACTGACAGTTATTTTTATGTTGGTCCTGATATTTCTCGCCGCCGTAATGCCCGTCCTGTCCGAGATGCTTATAAACGCCCAAGACAGCATCGGAAACCGAAACGATATAACGGACGGAGGCAGAACCGCAGTTCTTGTTCTTGCGTATTGTCTCATTGCCGCGGCAGCCGCCGCCGACTCCCTTCTCTTCCTATTACTTATAAGAGTATTGAAGGGGCTCGTTTTCACAGAGCGAAGCATAGCGTACATTCGCGGCGTTTCGTGGTGCGTGATACTCGTCGGCATCATCTTCGCGCTTCTCGGAATCTGGTTCCAGATATCTTTTATAGTAGGCTTTGCCGCGTTTTTCTTGGCGCTTTGCCTGCGCGTTGTAAAGAACGTCATTGAAGAAGCTTCGGACATAAAATCCGAAAACGATCTCACGATATAAGGTTATATAATATTATGATAAAAATAAATTTGGACGTAATGATGGCAAAGAGAAAAATGTCCCTCGGCGAGCTTTCCGATAAAGTAGGCATAACTCTTGCCAATCTTTCAATATTAAAAAACAACAAAGCAAAAGCAATACGATTTTCAACGCTTGACGCTATATGCCACGCGCTTGACTGTAAGGTAGAGGATATCATAGAATACGAAAAGGATTGAGTGGGGGCGCTATGAATAACGAAAATCATCCATATATATATAATAATTATCTTTCCCCATCGGAGATAAAAGAAGGCTCTCCGCCGCCCCGAGTTTTTTCAACGGTTGAATCCGTTTTCGCGTGGCTTGCGGTTTTGTTTGGGTATCTGTTTTGCAGGAGCGTTCCGGTGAAGGAAAATCCTCTCGGAGGACTTTTGTTCATCATCGCGCTATTTTCCTGTACGGTGACAGTGCTTTGCGTTCTGAAGAAAAAGATCTCCTTATCGGCATATGCGATAGCTATCAGCGCGGTGATCCTGTCGTTCAGCCTTGTCGTATCCTCAAACAAATTCGTCGGAACGCTCGCGTTTCTCTATGCGATAATTGCGTACGCGTATTTCGTTTACACGGCAACGGGCAACAATATAGAAGCCCCAATTCGTGAGCTTTGCTTCTTCGATTTTATAAAGGCTCTTTTCGTAATGCCGTTCATTTCGTTCGGCAAAGTATTCCCCGCTATGTTAGGCAAGACCTCTCGTTGCGGAAAGACCGTACAGAAGATACTTATAGGTATGTGTCTTGCTATCATTCCAACTCTTATAATACGCGTTTTGCTTTCGTTCGACGCAGGCTTCAATGATATTCTGAACAAAATATTCAAATTCAACCTTTTGGATATTTTCTCACACGCGGTAAGCATTCTGTTTGGAATACCCGCAGGAATGTATATTTTCGGGCTTTTTATTTCGTCGATAGACAAAAAAGCGCTTGACAAAATGGATGCTGAAAATTGCCGTACCATCTCTGATAAAATTAAAATAATGTCGAGCGCGTCCTCGGTAATAGCAGTCTTGCCCGTACTGGCGCTTTACGTAATATTCTTCATCGCGCAGTGGAAAAATTATTTTTCAGCGTTCGCCGGAATCCTTCCGAGTGATACGATCTACGCGGAATATGCGCGAAGCGGCTTCTTTGAGCTTTGCGGAGTTGCCGTTGTGAATCTGTTGCTCATTCTTATGATATCCCTTTTCACAAAGAGAAGTTCCTCCGGCGCGAGTGTCGCGGTAAGGATAATAAACTCAGTTCTCTCCTTTATGACAATAGTTCTTATCTGCACCGCTATGTCAAAAATGATACTTTATATCAAGCGCTTCGGGCTCACACCGAAAAGAGTTTACGCGTCATGGTTTATAGTGTTACTCGCCGTAATATTCATACTTATAATAATAAGACAGATATCCTCACGCTTCAATTTTGCCGCCTCGGCAATAATCTCAGCCATTCTTTTATTTGCCGTTTTGGGGCTTGCGGGAACAGACTCTATCATAGCTGAATATAATGTTGACCGTTATATCGACGGAACGCTTGCGGAAGTCGATCTTGAGGCTATGTCAGAGCTCGGAGACTCGGCGATTCCCGCTCTTGTCAGATACAGAGAAACTCTTGAGCCTGATTCCGACGAGTATATGAAGCTTTACTATTATCTTTCAGAATATGAAAACAGTCTTGATGACAGCTTCTTTGGAATAACAGTTCCGAGAGAAAGAGCAAAGAAAGCGTTAGCGGAAGCCGAGAAGTCAGGCAAAAATCATACTCAGAGGGGAGGCTGACAGCCTCCCCTCTGTTTATTTCGTTTTTCCCTTAAATATCAGCGCGGCGAGATAACCAAAAATCAGTGCCGCGGCGATGCCTCCAGAAGCAGCGCTGATGCCTCCCGTAAGAGCGCCTATAAGTCCCTTTTCGTCAACCGCTTTTCTAACGCCCTCAGAGATAAGATAACCGAAGCCCGTCAGCGGTGTCGTCGCGCCAGCACCAGCGAATTCGACAAGCGGCTTATAGAGTCCGACGGCACCTAAAACAACGCCTGCCGTCACGTAAAAAACGAGTATTCTCGCGGGAGTCAATTTCGTTTTATCAAGAAGTATTTGCGCTATAACGCAAAGCGTTCCTCCAACAACGAAAGCCCAAACAAAGTTCATCATCCTATCCAAAAAGCTCACCCCTTGCTTTTAAATCTGACAAGATGCGCGATACCGGGAATCGCGAGTCCCTGCTGAATACTTGACGGACTCATCATAGCTCCCGTACCAATAAATAATATATCGTCGATCTCGCCACGTTCCATTTTCGGCAAAATATAAGACGCGAGAACTACCGCCGAACATCCGCAGCCCGACCCTCCGGCATGAACATCTTGCGCCTCCATACTGTATATCATAAGGCCGCAATCGTTGTGCTGAGCCGAGATATCATATCCCTCGGCGCGCATAAGGTCGCAGAGTATATAGCTTCCCTCTCGTCCGAGATCGCCTGTCAGTATCATATCAAAATCACGAGGCTCGGCGCCGCTTGCCTTAAAATATCGGCAAAGTGTTGAGATAGCGGCAGGTGCCATCGCGGCGCCCATATTGGCAGCATCGTTTATCCCCTTCTCCACGACGATACCTGGCATCCCTTCAACGACCCGCACGTTTCCTCCGTCGCCCAAGATAAACGCGCCCGCGCCCGTTACCGTTCGTTGCGCGGTAGGTGCTCTCTGAGCGCCGTATTCAATGGGCGTTCTGTACTGCCGTTCGGCTCCGCAATAATGAGACGACGTTACCGCAGCCGCGCGATCAAAAACTCCATTAGAAGTCATTACAGCCGCAAGCATTATGCTTTCAGCCGCAGTGGAGCAAGCTCCGTAAAGTCCGAAATAAGGAATATCGAAGTCAAGCAATCCATATGACGAGCCAACACATTGATTTAGCAGATCTCCGGCAAAAAGCGCGCCTATATCACTCTCTCGCAACCCCGTTTTTTTCATACATAAAGACAACGCTCTTCTTTGCATTTCACTTTCCGCGCGTTCCCATGTAGCAGAGCCAAATCTGTCATCCTCATCATACATATCAAAGAAACCGCCGAGAGGTCCGTCGTGCTCACGACTTCCGACGACCCCTGACGATGATATTACGGAAGCATCAAGACTTATTATTTCTTTTGACATATCAAACCTCTATACAATTAATAATTGTTTTTTTATTTTTTGTAAAAAAAATAATTTTATACCTTGTTTCAAAGAGCAAAATATGTTATAATAATACATCGTTAAATTATACGTTAGAGGTACAACTTTGCTTTATTTTTTTGAAAACGAACACTTCAAAGTTGCGGTTTCCGATATTGGAGCTGAACTTTTCTCCGTCGTATCCAAAAGATACGGGTGCGAATATATTTGGCAAGGCGACCCCAAATATTGGGAAAATCGCGCCCCTATGCTCTTCCCTGTTTGCTGCAGACTTTACGGTGGCCACTATACGTATCAAGGCAAAAAATATTTTATGGATATTCACGGATTCGCAAGGACCTCCGTTTTCTCCCCGATTGAGGTCGGCGAGGATTTCATTAAAATGACTCTTACATCAACTGAGAGCACAAAAAATATTTATCCTTTCGATTTTGTATTAACAGTAGAATTTAGGCTCGTAGGCAACAGACTTAAATATATTATGACTGTTGAAAATAAAGAGACAGAACGCGCTATGATCTATGCGCTCGGCGGTCATCCCGGATTTAACGTTCCTCTTGACAGCGATAATTTTAAAGAGTGGTATATTGAATTTGACCGAGAATCGGACGTACGTCGCTTTGCCTTTACCGATACGTGTTTTAGAACCGAAAAGGAGCCTTTGTTCCCTCTTGAGAACGGAAAGATCCTCAGATTAGACCATAGTCTTTTTGACAATGACGCAATATTCCTTCGTGATCACTGCCGTTGCTTAACGCTGAAATCCGACAACTCAGACAGATCCGTCCGTATTGAAGCCGAAGAAATGAACTATTTGGGATTATGGCATGCACCTAAAACAGACGCGCCTTATGTTTGCATCGAACCTATGTCAGGTCTTCCCTCTTTTGACGGAAAAGTAGATGATCTTGAAAAAAAGGCCGATATGATAAGACTCGCGCCCGGCAACGTACGCTCTACGGGATTCGACATGATCTTCGGCTAATACTACATAATATTATCAAGGAGATTTTTATGTTATCGTCACATACCGAGCAATTTCATTTAAAATGCAGAAAAGGAGATCTCGGTGAATATTGTCTATTGCCCGGAGATCCCGCAAGATGCGAGAAGATCGCGGCGTATTTTGACGATCCCGAGTTTTTCTCGTCGAACCGCGAATATACTATTTGGCGAGGACGGCTTTGCGGAAAACGCGTATCCGTTTGCTCAACAGGAATTGGAGGTCCTTCTGCGGCTATCGCCGTTGAGGAGCTCGCGGCTTGCGGTGTCAAAACCTTTATCCGCATCGGAACGAGCGGAGGGATCTCACTTGACGTAAGATCGGGAGATTCTGTTATAGCTCTCTCGGCTGTCCGTCAGGACGGTACTTCTCATGAATACGCGCCTCCCGAATATCCCGCAACAGCGGATTTTAACGTCACACGTGCGCTTGCCGACGAGGCTGCGGCGTTGAAGATCCTACACCACGTCGGCGTCGTTCAGAGCAAGGACTCGTTTTACGGTCAACACTCTCCCGCAAGAATGCCGATAGCAGACACTCTTATCACTAAATGGGAAGCTTGGAAAAAACTTGGAGTGCTTGTTTCGGAAATGGAAGCTTCTACTATTTTCACAGTTGCCGCCTCTCTTGGGCTGTCGGCTGGAGCCGTCTTTCACGTAATATGGAATCAGGAACGCGCAAACGCAGGGCTCGACACAGACACCGAGGAATCCCACGATACCGACAATGCCGTAAAAATTGCCGTAGGAGCAATAAAAAGGCTCATATCGGTCGAAAAATGAAAAACACAAAATATTGATTTTTTTCAAAAAATTACTTGACAAGAAACGCTATATATGGTATTATAAATTTATAGAGTCTATAGAGGGAAAAATAACAAAGAAAAGGAGATTCAAAAATGAAAAAACTACTTGTACTCTTATTGGCACTTGCAATGGTCTTTACAATGTTTGCTTCCTGTACGTCTAAGGACAAGGGCAAAGATGACGGAAAAACAACTACAAAAGACCCAAACAAAGTAACAGAACCCGACAATGATGATGATGATGGGTTTAAGGCAGCGGACAAAACTCTTTATGTATCTCTTGCCGATGACGGCGGAAGCCTCAACGTAAGAGAGACCCCCAGCGCAGAAGAAGGCGTTAAGATCCTTGGAACTCTTCCTCAGGGCGCATCTGTTAAGGTTACCGGAGAAAACACAACTCTCGGTTGGGTTCGTATAGATTATAACGGCGCGGTCGGATATGTAAACAGCACTTATCTTTCCGCAGAAAAGCCCAATGTTGACGTAGTTGAAGACACATTATTCTCTGAGGTAAACGAAACGGTTTACGTTTATGCAACAGGCGGAGCTGACGACGCTCACCTCCCTGACACTGACGTTAAGGCATATCTTCGCGCATATGTATCCGGCTGGTCAGACAAAGAAGCTGATTATATGTTCAAAAACTATGTTGAGCTTACAAGAGTAGGTGTCTATTATAACGACCCCGCTGACGTAACCGTAGGTTGGAGTAAGATCACATATCACGACGAAGAGGCTAACAAAGATGTTACTATTTACATCAGAAATTCTCAGCTTGTAACATCACTTCCCGCGACAAACTAATATAGTAATAAAGAAGCAAACCGCTGAAAATTCAGCGGTTTGTTTTTTTAAAGATATGCTTTGAGCTTTTCGATATTTCTTTCCTCAAAATCCACGATCTCACGTGCAAGACTCATCTCTCCTGCTCCCCCGTCGCCGCATTCGGCTTCGTGGATCTTGCGGAGCAGGTCTGTTACGTTCATCGTTGACCCCTCGATCATCATTTCAGCCAAATGGCTTGTAGTTGAATCTGTCATTGTGTTCATCTGAACACCCATCTTAGCCATCCACTTGCTGAAAGCGGATTCTTCCTTGGGTTCTTCGCCCGCACGGCAGACGAGCTTTTTAGCCTTCTCCGCATACTTCTCATAATCCGCAAGCTGTTCCGTAACAACGGAACGAAGCTCTTGAGAATTGATCTTCGGCATCATCGTTACTATAAGATCTGAGCCCATTTTTACGTTTTTGTAAATTGCCGCGGCAAGCTCGCCGTTTTTGCATACTGTATCTGACATAATTTCCTCCATATATAAATATTAAAAGCAGACACCAATATTATTTGATGTCTGCTCTGCTTTTATTCTTTTTACTGTTTAAATTTCTGCTGACGCACGTCAATTCCCGTAAAGAGAAGAGCGTGGAATTCTCCGAAAATACGGCTCGTAATTCTGTCCCAATAGCGTTTTCTCATTTCATCGGGTGTCAGATTTGTACTGAGAAGGATAGATTTTCCTGTTTTAAGTCGGGTATCTATAACGTTGTAGATCGTAGTTATGCTGAACTGATTTGATATTTCCGTTCCCAAGTCGTCGATAATAAGAAGATCACAGTCAAAATATCTTGAAACCGGCGACGTTTCCGGAGACGCTGTTGTTCCAAATCTCTGATACTCAAAATCGGACATCATACCGATAGCGGTCGTATACATAACGTCATATCCATTATCAATAAGCGTTCTTGCGACAGCGCTCGAAAGATGGGTCTTGCCAAGTCCCGTACCGCCTAAAAAAGCAAGATTTCCGCTGTTTTTTCCTTTGAATTTTGTCGCAAAAGCTCTTGTTTCTGCAAGAACGCGCGACATATTTTCGTATGTATTTTTATTGCTTTTGTAATAATCAAGTGAAAAGCTCTCAAACGACTGCTCTCGAAGCAGATTGGCAATTCCCGACGATTCATATCCCGCAAGCACGAGCGCGGTCCTCATACAGTGGCACATCTTTCCCTCGGTATAACCGGTGTCATTGCACTCGTTACATTCATATCGAACGTCACAATAATCGGCAGGATAGCCCGCGGTCTCTATCATTTCCTTCTTTTTTTCAAGTAAAGCTTGATTATTCTTTTCAATTTTGTCGAGCTCGTCCTGAAGGCCGTCTGAGCCCTTCATAATTGCCGCCATAATAAGGAGACCTGTATTTGAAAGCTCTCGATTTATTTCGGCAAGCCCCGGAATTATAGCTTCAAGCTGTGCCGTTCTTCTTTCGGCATCATTTCTCGCGCGTTCGGACTTCTGCTCAAATTCCTCGCGTATACGTATGAAATTTTGCGGATTGTAGCTCATATCAATCTCCATTCCGCCGCCATTGCGGCGACATAAAAAATAATTGAAATTCAAATGCGTTTGCTCTGCGAGCAAAAAATGGGTTTGAGTTTCGTTTTTTAATTTGAATTTCGGGACGTGAACAGTGCATTTCGCTATAAATGAAATAAACTTTCACGCTAACACTCCTTAATTATCGTTAAAACTTCTATTGAGCGCAAGTTCAAAAAATTCATTGGTATTAAAGCTTCCCTCGGTCGGTTGCTTGTTCTCCTGGTCTGCCTCTATAGCGGCAAGATCGCGCAGGCCGTCCTTGTTCCAACGCTCTATTATAGCATTTGCGTATGCCGGCGACGGCTCATGGATCGCGTCGACCGTCAGCTCGTAGGCCTTCTTTATAACGTCGATACCATAACCAAATTCGCCTATCCAAGCGTTTATAAACTTCTTTTCCTTTGTTGTCAGCGTTCTGTCCTTCATTCCGAAAAGCGAACGTATCTCACCCTCAACCGTTGCCATAGCTTCGAGCTTTTTGAGCTTATTGGTAAGCGTCGCTTGATCGGTTATCCCCTCGTCAACGAGAGTAAACGCGCGTTTCTTTATGTAGTGAACGGATTTTTTCCCCATTCTCACACAATGATCCATCAAAGTCAGAATATAATCCGAATCAAGACCAAGATAATCTCCAAGACCTATAACAGTGCCGATCTCGTGAGGATTCATAACTTTTCCGAGTATTCTCTGAGCCTCTTCTATAAGCAAGACAGCATCGTTGTTTTTCTCAAGCATCGAGTTTATCTCAGAGGTCGAATAGGACGGAAGCTCGTCTTCAAGAGATGATTTTTTAGGCTTTGCTGATTGAGAGACAGCTTTTTGGGGTTCGGAATTGATATCTTTTTTTAAGACTTCACCTATTTCGTCAGTCTCAATCACACCCGCTCCGCGCCAAAAAGCGACAGAAGCGGCAAATTCAGTTTCCGTACATCCGGCTTCTCTCGAAAGCTCCGCCGAATATCTGTCAATATCAAGGCGACGCTCATTTGAAGCAGCCAAGACAAAAAGTATTTTCAGATCTTTTTTAGTAGCTCTGTCGAGCTTTCCTATAAGCTTTCCCGGAAGCACCAAAGCTTCCCTGTCATATATAAAAGATATTTTCATAAATTTGCTTTGGTTTCCTTTCGTAAGTTAATCTTCCGTTCCTTCTATTTTTGAACGCGAACGAAGCTCGTAGCAAAGCGTCATAAGAGAATCCCCAAGGTAAACATCCTCGCACACGGATTCCTTTGAGGTCTTTATCTCCTTGCCGGTGAAATTCCAAAATCCGCGTATTCCCGCAGCCTCAAGCATTTTTACCATCTCGTCGGACTTATCCTTCGGCAAGGTGAGAACGGCTATGTCAACGAGGTTTTCGTTGCAGAAATCAGTTATCTCGCTTATATGTCGGATAATCGCGCCGCCGTATTCCTTTCCAACAAGAGTACAGTCAACGTCGAACATCGCTATTATATCAACGCCACGGCGCTCAAACATACGGTTGCGAACGAGCGCGCGCCCGAGATTTCCCGCACCGACTATAATGCCGCGATAGCCCTCGCCAACGCCGAGAAGCTCGCTTATTTTAGTATAAAGATAATTTACGTTATATCCGTAGCCCTGCTGACCGAAGCCGCCAAAACAGTTGAGGTCCTGACGTATCTGGGACGCCGTTACCTGCATCATCTGCGAAAGCTCCGCCGAGCTTATTCTCGATTTTCCATTTTGTATCAGCTCGCGAAGATAGCGGTAATATCTCGGTAAACGTCTGATGACCGCCGCCGAGACCTGGGGCTGACTGCTTTGAGAATTGCTCATGTTTTTCTCCAAATTAAAGTTTTTTTGTAAATTTCGCGACGAAAAATCCGTCCGTTCCGTCCTTGTGAGGAAGAAGTGTCGTTTGAGGATCAAAATCCCTGCCTCCGAACGAGAATCCCTCGGTAACGAAATCCTTATGCTCCTCGAGGAATCTTTCGACGTTTTTTCCGTTCTCCTCGGGAAGTATTGTACAGGTAGAATATACAAGCGTTCCGCCTTTTTTCACGTATTTTGACGCGTTTTCAAGAATCGCGTACTGAATTTCCGGCAAACGAGCGGCATTTTCGAGCGGCTTGAACCTTATTTCGGGCTTTTTCGCCATAACTCCGTATCCCGAGCAAGGCACGTCGCAAAGAACGGCATCCGCGCTCTCCGAAAGCGCTCCGACAAAATCGCGCGCATCAGCGGCACGAGCCTCGATAATATTTATACCGAGATTCTCCGCTCCCGATCGGATCAATGAGATTTTGCTGTCGTGAAGGTCAAACGAGTGTATTTTCCCCGTATTTTCCATCATCATAGCCGCGCCGAAGCTCTTTCCGCCGGGTGCTGAGCAAACGTCAATTACCGTGTCTCCCGGCTTTACTCCGAGAGCCGCAACGCATATCTGCGACGCCTCGTCCTGCGCGAAGAAAACTCCCTTGTCAAAGCCCGGCAAACGGGTGATGGGCGTTCCCTTTACACGTATCGCGTAAGGCGATACGATACCCGCCTCCGCGTCGATACCGTTTTCAAGAAATACGCGAAGCAGATCATCCCTGCTTGTTTTTATAGTATTTACGCGCACGGTCAAAGGAGGCGTTTCATTCATCGACTCAAGGCACGCGTCGGCATCCGAATAGCCGTACTCCGCCACGAGCTTTTCGCAAAGCTCCACGGGGTACGAGCGCAAAACGGACATTTTTTCGATAGGATCGTCGGGCAGAGCTATATCCTTGCCCTTTCTCTGCCAATTGCGAAGTACGGCGTTGACAAAGCCGCGGGCGCGTGACGGAACGAGCGTAACGCTCTCGTTTACAGCCGCGTGAGCGGGGATCCTATCAAGATAAATGAGCTGATAAAGGCCCATACGAAGCACGTCGCGAACGTCGGGCTCGATCTTAGATCCTCCTATCGACGAGAGCTTCGAAATATAATGATCAAGTGTAATTTTACGCGTTATTACGCCGAAAACGAGCTGTGTAGCAAGAGCCTTGTCGGCATCGGACAGCTCCGAATTTTTAAGCGCCGAATCAAGCGTAAGGTTTGAGTATCCGCCGTCACGCCGGCATCTTGACAGCACCTTCAGGGCAAGCTTACGCGCGCTCACGGCTTTAATATATCGCCGACGGCGATACCGCGTCCGCGTATGAAATCAGCGGACGGCATTTTGCGCTTACCCTCGGGAAGCACCGCGGTCAGCTCAACGCAGAGATCGGCGCAAGCTACTCTTACAGAGCCTCCGTCAAGCGAAACGACCTCGCCCGCTTCTGCGTTTTTGACGGGAATATCCGTAAGCCTCGCGGATACGACCTTAAGCAGCTTTCCGTCAGGCGTATGGGTAAAGGAAAGCGGGATCGGAGAGAGACCTCTGATAAGGTCGTGTACCTCTTTCGCTTTTTTGGTAAAATCAATATTGCAATCAGCCTTTTCGATCTTCGCGGCATATGTCGACATGCTTTCGTCCTGCTTTTCGGGAACTATCTCGCCGCGCTTCAGCTTCTCGATGGTTTCAACGAGAAGCTCCGCACCCTCACTACCGAGCCTGTCATGAATGTCCTCAAAATTATCGTCAAGCTTTATCTCTATCTTCTTTTTCGAGAGCATATCGCCTGTGTCGATACCTGCATCCATTCGGATAATCGTAGCTCCGGTATAGTCGTTACCCTCTATTATTGCTCTTTGCATAGGAGCAGCTCCTCTGTATTGGGGAAGATAAGAGCCATGAACATTTATACATCCATACTTGGGGTAGTCAAGAACATTTTGAGGCAATATTTTCCCATAAGCCACAACAACAATGACATCAGGATCGATCTCTTTAAGAAAATCGGCAAATTCCTCGCCTCTGAGCGTATTCGGCTGATAGACGGGTATCCCCTGCTCCGTTGCCCAGACCTTTACGGGCGGAGGCGTCAGAGTATATCCGCGGCCTTTGGGTTTATCGGGTTGGGTTATGACTCCCACGACGTCGTTGTCAGACGCCGCAAGCGCTTTAAGTGAGAAAAGCGCGAAATCGGGAGTTCCCATAAAAAGTATTTTAAGCTTCATCAGTTGTCCTCTATATCCGTCGCGATATCAACGTAAAGCTTGCCGTCAAGATGGTCAAGCTCGTGGCAGAACGCGCGGGCAAGAAGCTCCTCACCCGTCATCTCAAATGCTCGTCCGTGGCGGTCGAGAGCGCGAACCGTAACCGTCATCGGGCGCTTTACCATACCCGACTGACCGGGGACTGAAAGACAGCCCTCATATCCCTCCTGCTCACCGTCAACGGCGATTATCTTCGGATTTATGAGCTCGATAAGACCGCTGTCGGGCGTCTCGATCACAACAACACGGCGAAGAACACCGACTTGAGGCGCGGCAAGTCCGACACCGTCCGCAGCTCTCATAGTTTCAGCCATATCATCAAGAAGCGTAAGTATTCTCTGATTTATTTCTTTTACGGGGCGGCAGGTTGCGCGAAGCACAGGGTCGCCTATCTTTCTTATATTAAGCTTTGCCATAATTATCTCCTAAAAATTAATATTGATCCACAGCGGACGCGTTAAGCTCAACGCCGGATATATTTCCTTTAAGATATTCAAAATATCCCGCCATAGCGACCATCGCGGCATTATCTCCGCAAAGGCTTATCGGGGGGACTGTCAGTTTCGCCGAGTATTTTTCGCAGACCTCGGTGAGCGCGCGGCGCAGATGCGAGTTAGCCGCGACACCGCCAGCAAGCACGATACGGCGGTATCCCGTACGCTTTATAGCCTCCTCGGTCTTGGCGGCGATAGCCGACGTTATAACGGACGTATATGCCGCCGCGATATTGGCGGCATCGGGCTCCTTGCCCTGCTGCTTTAACGTGTTTATATGATTGAGCGCGGCGGTCTTGAGTCCGCTGAACGAAAAATCAAGACTGTCGCGAAGCGCGGGCGACGGGAATTTTATGCTGTCGGGATCGCCTTCATACGCAAGCTTATCAAGCGCCGCGCCTCCGGGATAAGGCATACCTATAACTCGTCCGATCTTGTCAAATGCCTCGCCCGCGGCATCGTCACGAGTCGCTCCTATCTCTTTGAAATCCGTATATCCGTTGACCTCAAAAATAGACGTATGTCCGCCAGAAACGACCACCGCAAGGAAGGGAGGCTCAAGCGTGGGGTCAGTCAGATAAGCCGCCGCAACGTGCGCCTTTATATGATTGACCGCGACAAGCGGTATATTATTCGCGTAAGCCAATGATTTTGCAAAATTCACGCCGACAAGAAGCGCGCCGATAAGTCCCGGGAACGCCGTGACCGCGACCGCTCCGATCTCGGAGAGACTTACTCCCGCCTCGTTCAATGCTCTGTAAGCCACTCTTGATATCGCCTCAATATGCGCGCGCCCCGCGATCTCGGGTACAACTCCGCCGTAAAGACGGTGTATCTCGATCTGTGACGCGACTATATCCGATCTTAACGTCCTTGTATCGCCCTCAACAACTGACGCCGACGTTTCGTCGCAAGAGCTTTCAATTCCTAAAATATACATCTTAAAGCTGTTTCTCCATTAATATTGCCGCCTCACGCGGATCTTGATAATAATTCGGTCTCATACCGATCTCATAAAAGCCTTCGTTTCGGTAAAGCTCACGCGCCGCTGTGTTTGATTCCCTGACCTCAAGCGTCATAGTAACAGCCCCCCTTGCTCTTGCCTCGTCATAAAGCCCCGCAAGTATCTCACGCGCGAGACCTCGGCGGCGGTATTCCGGAAGTGTAGCTACATTGAGCATCTGCGCCTCATCAAGAACGCACATCATACCGCCGTAAGCCGCGAACTTACCGTCAACTGTCGCGACAAGCCCGAAAAAGGGTTCATGCGTCAACATTTTAAGAGATTCCGCCGACCACGGCACGGAAAAGCAAAGCTTTTCAGCATAAGCGGCTGACGGTATATGCTCTTCTTTAAAAACCTCTATCATAAATTTTACGTATTCGAGGATCCGCCGGAGTTATCTTCGACTGTTGTATAGATATCATTGATATACTGCGCCATATAACACTGACCCTTATATCTATCGTACACAAAATATTTTCCTCTGTTATAAACAATAACAAAGGTTCCGTCATCCTCCTGTATTATCTCATAAGAAACACCGTCAATAAAGTCGTAATATTTTTCGATATCCTCTTTGGTTTTAAGATCGGACCCCTTTAGAGACACATACTCATATTGATCCTCGGAATACTCCATATATATCAGATTATAAGTAATATATGGGTGCTCCTTCGAAGCGAAGCTCATTCTGTAACTGTTCTCCGCCGCCTTACCGCTGAAAGGAAAAGGTGTTGTTTCAAGAATTTCCGCCGCTTTTCTTACGACTTCCTTATCTTCTTCAACCTCTAAATATATTTTTACGTTTTCTTCCACATATATGGACATAGAATCAGGGTTCATTTCAGAAAGTGTCGGAAGCGTTACTTCGTTACTGTTATAAAGTAAACGGTTAAGATCATAATTGTAAAGCCACAGAGGAGGATCTGCTGTCTGCCCATTAGAATTTAAAACACGGTGGTACGCGATCCCCTTTTGATCTTCCATATAAACTTCTTTTTCCCACGATATGGCTTCGTAGTTTGAAGGCGCTATCTTATAAGTAACTCCGGTTTCTTTATTGTAAAGATCACCGCCGTTTGCGGTAATCAGCTTTTTACCGCAAGAAGAACAGGACTTACAGCCGGAGCAAGATACAAAGACACAGAAAATTAATATCAGCGCAATTGTCGAAATTATTTTTTTCATTACAATAATCCTTTTATTTAATACCCGAATTTTCCTGAAAGCGAATCGTCATCCTCTATCCAATCGGATACGTTTATAACTCGGTATTCTTCCTTTGTGTCGCGAACTACAACTTTATCGATACCCGCGTTAATAATGACTCTCTTACACATCATACAGCTGTTGGTTCCAGAAACTATAGAGCCGTCAGCAGGATCGATGCAAGCCATATAAAGCGTAGCTCCGAGCATCTGTTCACGAGCCGCGGCAATAATGGCATTCTGCTCCGAGTGTATGGAACGGCAAAGCTCGTAACGTTCGCCGCGAGGGATATTGAGCTTGTCCCTCATGCAAACCCCGAGATCAGAACAATTTATGCGTCCTCTCGGCGCGCCGTTGTAGCCTGTAGATACGATAACGTCGTTTTTGACTATTATCGCGCCGTACTGCTTTCTAAGGCAGGTGCTTCTCTCGGCAACTGTCTGAGCTATATCAAGATAATAATTTTCCTTTGATACTCTCATAATTCACCTCTTAATTATCAGTCATATTTTTTACAAATTCACGAAGGAAAGCTCGGAACTCAACTCCAAGCTCCGGGTTTTTAGCTCCCTCAGTAACGTTAGCCATCAAAAATCCAAGCTTTGAACCCATATCGAAACGAGTACCCTCAAAATCAACGGCTGTCATACCCTTTTCATGTGCCATTTTTTTCATAGCGTCGGTAAGCTGTATCTCTCCACCCGCACCGGGTTCAAGATTATCTATTATGTCAAACACATCGGGCGTGAGAAGAACTCGTCCGAGAATCGAATAATTAGACCATATCTGCTCGGGCTTCGGTTTTTCTATCATATCGTCAACAAAGAAGCAATTATTGCTTCCTTCGATGGGCGTTGTCTTAAGCGAAGAATATTTTGTAACAAGCTCGGTAGGCACAGCCTTGATTCCGCAAGTAGACAATCCGTATTTTTCATACACGTCAATAAGCTGTTTTACTACAGGCGTTTTGGAGAAAATCACGTCATCACCGTACAGAACGGCAAAAGGCTCGTTTCCAATGAAAGCGCGAGCGCACCCTACAGCGTGTCCGAGTCCTTTGGTCACCTTCTGACGGAGAAAATATATATTCGCACGTCCGGCGTTCTCATACATAGCGTCGATCTCGGACGTTTTGCCCGACAAGCGAAGCTTTTGCTCATATTCGGGAGAAATATCGAAATAATCCTCCATAACGTCTTTATCACGGTTGGTTATAATAAGTATATCTGTAATACCCGAGGCTACGGCTTCATCAACAAGATAGGAAACGGCAGGGCGGTCAACTATCGGAAGCATTTCCTTTGGAACCGCGCGGGATATAGGAAGCATTCTCGTTCCGAGGCCTGCTGCGGGAATAACTGCTTTTTTGATCATATTAATCTCCATTCCGCCGCCATTGAGGCGACACAAATTTTATTGAAATTAAAACGTGTTCGCTTTGCGAACAAAAATGGGTTTGGGTCCCATTTTTAATTTGGATTTAGTTGCGTGAACAGTAAATTTCACTTTAAGAAAAATAAACCTTCACGATACACTCCTCCATAGTAAAGTATATTTAATTATACTATAAAATTAATATGAAATCAAGAGGTAAATGTAAATTCAGTGTTTCCTGTCGTAAAAACACACCTAAGATTATATAAATTATTAGGACTGATTTTATGAGAAGGAGCTCTTTATGAAAAAACTCGCGTTTTTGTTTGCTTTTATATGCTTTACGCTCTCTTTTGTTTCCTGTCTTCAGATGCGCCACCCAAAACGTTCAAATGTTATAAAAAACAACTTACAAACCACATTTTCCGAAATTGAATCACCGCTGAATTACACTGATGTCAAAGCTATGTGGATCTCTCAATTCGACCTAAACGATGTTTACGGAGGTGAGGCTCAAAGAGACGCGGATGAGTTCAGAAATCTTATCAGAACTATGCTTGATAACGTAAAAAATATCGGTATAAATACCGTTATCGTTCAGGTAAGACCAAACGCCGACAGCCTTTATCCATCGGCATATTATCCCCCGTCGGTATATGCCGTGGGGGCTTACGGAAACGAATTTTCGTACGACCCGTTTGAAATTATCGTTGAGGAAGCTCATGAGCGTGAGCTGTCGATACACGCGTGGATAAATCCTATGAGGGCTATGAAGGAAACACAAATTGAAAGCATAGACGAAAGATTCATAATCAAAAAATGGTGGGATAACGCTAAAACACGCGAAAAATATCTTCCCACGGTCAGTGGGCGCGTTTATCTCAATATCGCGTACCCCGAGGTCAGACAGCTCATAATCGACGGCGCGCGTGAGATAATTGAAAAATACGACATTGACGGGCTTCACATGGACGATTATTTTTATCCGACGACGGACGCGGATCTCGACGCGGAGGCATACGCGGAATACGGCAAAGGAAAGAGTCTCGGAGATTGGAGACGGGAGAATCTGAATACGCTCGTCAAGGGGATATATGACGCAATAAAATCGAAAAATAAAAAAGTCCTTTTCGGTATAAGCCCCGCGGGGACTATGGAAAA
The DNA here is from genome assembly GCA_045652645.1 of Eubacteriales bacterium. GTDB lineage: Bacteria > Bacillota > Clostridia > Oscillospirales > CAG-272 > RGIG3994. The sequence goes on from JAZRUP010000192.1 coordinate 20,438, forward strand.
GGACTATGAAGAAATGTACGCCGACGTTTACGAGTGGTGCAAGAACGAGGGCTATATCGACTATATCTGCCCGCAGATATATTTCGGAATGGAGCACGAGACCTGCGCTTTTGATAGACTGACCGACAAATGGAACGCGATCGTCAAGTCTGACACGGTCAAAATGTGGGTCGGTATGACTCTCGGTAAGACGGTCGCCGCCAACTCGGGCGAGGGAGATAAGTGGGCAGGCACGGGACGCGACGAGTGGATAAATAATAAGGACGTGCTAAGAAAATGCCTTGATTACACCAAGACCGCAGATAAATGCGAGGGCGTCGCGTTTTTCAGCTATCAATACTTCTTCGACCCCATAACAGGCAAGGAAAACAAAGCATCACAAGAGGAAAGAGATAATTTCGTACCGAGGTTGAAGGAGATGGAGTGGGAATAAGTTTTGTAGGGACAACAATAATATTCCATTATTTATACCTTTAATATTTTCTATTGAAATATACGATGATTGGATTTTCACCTATATAGTGTATAACGCATCATTTTATTTGCGTATATATTATATCATATTATGGAAAAAAAGTAAAGGTTTTAGATAGCAAAGATAGGAGAGAACAGACAAAAGCCATTCTCTCCCGTTACTATTTTACATCATTGAGACGATACCAATCAAGGACGAAATTACTGCACAAACTTCACCGATTATACTTACGATAAGTCCGGCAGTCTTGCCGGTTTCTTTATATTCTTTAATGCCAAAAACAATACCAATGAATGATAAAGCGTGACCAATAATAGCAAACACCCAAGCGAATACAATACCGATTATTCCAAGGATCATAGCAACCGGTGCCTTTTTGTTGCCTCCCTCATTACTCTGCGGAGCAACAGGTGTTTCGTTCGCTGGTTTAGGCGTAGGTGTCGGTGCCGCGGCAGCTTGAGGTTCAAGTTCCTTGATTATATCCTTGACAAATTGATCGTCGTGCTTTGCTGAAATTTGCTTCAATTCATTTATGAATGCGTTTTTAGTGGAGTTGATCAAATTGATACACCACTGTCTTGTGCCCGTAGCAGCACCAAGGGAGCGAATTGCTCCGCCAAGATCAAGGCTCTGTCTTTGATAAACAAATGTAACGTTGTACATCTTTTGAATGTATTCGGCAATTTTTCTAAGTGCATCTTCCTTGTTTTCCGTTGTTGTGTCATAGTAATCACTAATAACAGACATAGAACGGTTAAGAACTTGGAATTTCTGTTCGCGCTTGAAATAATCAGAGTCGGTCATCGCAAGCATTGCTTTTCCATAAGAACTAAAGAATACAGCCTCAATGTTATCAGGAGAGTTCTGCTCTACTAAGTTGTAGTATTTTTCTACTTCTTCCCAGTCTTCTTTAACAAGAGCACGGTGAGCGTTTATAAGATGCTTTGCAATGAGAGCAGAGTTGTCAACCTTAACAGTACCTTGAACATCTACCGTTCCCTCAATCATCATCTTTTTTGCTTCTTCTACAGAATACTTACATCCACAAGTCTGACACACAAAGAAGCCGTCTTGTTTGTTAAGTTCCGTGCTTCCGCACATTTCGCAAGTTAATTGTTTCATTTGTCTTTTCCTCCGTTTGTTTTGTTATTTTAATATTTTACATTTTTTATTGCGCTCTGTAAGTAAGGTAGTAACTTCTTCTATAAGTGATTTCTTGTCCGCAGCTGTTTTTATTTCTTCAACCTTAGCGGAAATTCTCGATTCCAGCTCACCAAGCATTTCGTGGCTCATCGGATCGCTAAAACGCACTTTTTCGGCAAGCTTTTGGAGTGCCGCTTTTGTTTCGGCATCGGTTTCGCTCTCAACAAGCATTTCAATATCGGTTTGCAAGAACTGTATAAATGCGCGTTTAACCTTGATCTTTTCTTCTACACGGCTAATCTCGTTTACCCCAGCTTGCCCCGAGATTGCGCAGAGCGCGGAGATTGCAAGAATGATTGTGCATACGATTACTGCCAACCACACGGGAAGAGTCGGGAAGATCATAAAGGCCGCAAAGGCAATCAGTTGGATGATCAAATAAGTAATACCAACGTGAATAACGGGAATACTAAGGAACTTACTTTTCAAGGTATCCTTTTTGCCAAGAGCAATCTTCCACAATGGGATTTGCACCGCAAAGGCTACAGCGGAGAAAGCGTAGGCTGTCCAAAACGTTGCCGTTTTGTCGGTAGGTATTACGAATGCGATTACGTTAAATAGCACAAATACGATACCGAGCGCGAGATAAGACATGAAATTATTCTTTTTCATCGTTTATCCCTCCCTCTTTGTGCCGCATTTGGGACAGAACTTGCCGGGTCGCTCAAATTGATAGTCGCAATTTCTGCAAATATTATCGGGAACGGCTACCTTTGTGCCGCACTCGTCGCAAAACGCCGCACCGGGTGTAAGCTTTGCACCGCAATTTTCGCAGAAAGCATCTACGGGGGCAGAAGGCTGTGCTTGCGGTTGTGCGGTTGTACCGTTGAACGCCGTATTGACTGCGCCGCCGACCATATTGGCAATGCTACC
>JAZRUP010000193.1:0-6007 GCA_045652645.1 Eubacteriales bacterium
CATAAGCTGAAAGCTTGAAAGCTCAACAACGGCGATATCACCTGCTCTCATCTCATCAACTCTGGGCAAAAGAGGTTCTCCGATATTACCTCCCACGTAAACGCGTCTGCCCGTTCTGTCGGACATAAACTGAAGCCTGAGCAGCTCTCCGATAAGTGTCGTCGTCGTCGTTTTTCCGTCGCTTCCCGTAACGCCGATTATTTTTGTAGGTGTCAGTTCAAAGAAAAGCTCCATTTCGGAGGTCAGAAGAGCGCCTTTATTTAAGGCTTCAACTATTCCCTTTATGTCCGGGCGTATTCCGGGGCTTCTGAAAACAAGAGTATTTTCGGGGTCGGCCCCACCGATTCCGTCAAGATATGCTTCACCCGTTATCAACTTAACTCCAAGTGATTTAAGCTCTTTAGCGGTCGCGCCAAGCTCGGATTCGGACTTTTTGTCGCGCCCTATAACCGTAGCTCCCCTATCGGCAAGCCAACGGCATAAAGGAAGATTCGAAACACCGAGTCCCAACACTTCGCAAATACCGTTTCTTATTCTTCTCAGCAATTCTTCCTTCAAAGCAAGATCCCCCAATTTTATTTTATATATATTATAACTATATTTAATATAATATGCAAGAGGTTTTCAAAATATTTTTCAAAAATCCCCTTTTCAAAACACAAGATATATGGTATAATATAATTTGGAATAATATATACAGTATTTTAGATAATGCAACGGAGGCAAAAATGGCATCCACATACAAAACGGAAACACCGAAGCAGCAATACAACGACCAAAGCATAAAAGCTCTCAAGGGTCCTGACCGAGTCAGAAAACGCCCCGGAGTTATTTTCGGCTCCGACGGTCTTGACGGTTGTGAGCATTCTTTCTTTGAGATACTCTCTAACTCAGTCGATGAAGCCCGCGACGGTCATGGAAACGAAATAAGAGTCACAGCATATAACGACAACACTCTTGAGGTTGACGACAGAGGCCGCGGAGTTCCCCTCGGCTGGAATGAATCCGAACAGAGATTCAACTGGGATCTTATTTACTGTGAGCTTTATGCAGGCGGTAAATATGACAACAACTCGGGTGACTCGGCTTACGAATATTCCCTCGGTCTTAACGGTCTCGGCGCATGCGCTACACAGTACAGCTCCGAGTTTATGAGAGTTGAGTCTTATGATGGCGTTTACTGCCGTTCCATTGAATTTAAAAAAGGTATCCCCGTCACCGGAGAGCTTGAAGAACGAGAGCTTGCTAAGAACGAGCGCCGTACGGGAACTGTCATTCGTTGGCGTCCCGACCTTGAGGTCTTTACCGATATAAACATACCAAAATCTTTTTTTGTAGACACACTCAAGCGACAATCCGTTGTAAACCCCGGCATCTGCTTTATTCTCAAAACGCAAGAGGCAGACGGCACATTTACTGCTCAGGAATTCCTCTACGAAAACGGAATTTCAGACTATGTCGCTGAGCTTGCGGGTGACACGGCAAGAACTCAGCCGGTGCTTTGGCATCTTGAAACGCAGGGACGCGACCGTGCGGACAAGGATGATTATAAGCTTAAAGCGGATTTTTCCTTCTGCGTATCAAACACCGTCAACGTGCTTGAATATTACCATAACTCAAGCTTCCTTGAGCACGGCGGTTCCCCCGACAAAGCGGTCAAAAACGCTTTCACATACGCCGTTGACAAGTATCTTAAAAATGCAGGTAAATACAACAAAAACGAAGCTAAAATAAACTTCAACGATATTGCGGACTGTCTTGTTTATGTAAGCAACAGCTTCTCCACAATGACATCTTATGAGAACCAAACGAAAAAATCCATAACCAACACCTTTATTTATGAGGCGATGAATGAATTTTTGCGTCATAAGCTCGAGGTCTATTTCCTTGAAAATCCAAATGAAGCCGAAACACTCGCCAATCAGGTTCTTATAAACAAGAGAAGCCGTGAGTCCGCTGAAAACACGCGTCTTAACATCAAGAAAAAACTGACGGGTACTATTGACATCGCCAACCGCGTTGAAAAATTCGTCAACTGCCGTTCAAAGGACCCGAGCATCCGCGAGCTTTATATAGTTGAGGGTGACTCCGCTCTGACATCATGTAAGCTCGGACGAAACGCCGAATATCAGGCGATAATCCCCGTGCGCGGTAAAACTCTTAACTGTCTTAAAGCGAGCTACGACAAGATATTCAAGAGCGAGATCATAACAGACCTGCTTAAGGTCATCGGATGCGGCGTTGAGATCTCGGGCAAGGTCAAGGGTGATATTGCCTCGTTTGACTTGAATCTTCTCCGCTGGTCGAAGATAATCATCTGTACCGATGCCGATGAGGACGGTTTCCAGATAAGAACGCTGCTCCTTACTCTCTTCTATCGCCTGCTCCCGACACTTATCAAGGAAAACAAGGTCTTTATCGCGGAATCTCCGCTGTTCGAAATATCCACAAAAGACAAGGTATATTTTGCTTACGATGAGTTTGAAAAAGCGAAGATACTCAAGCAGCTTGAGGGCAAAAAATACACCCTTCAGCGTTCAAAGGGACTTGGTGAGAACGAACCCGAAATGATGAGGGAAACAACTATGAACCCCGCCACAAGACGTCTTGTTTCCATAAACCCCGCAGACCCAAAGGCGACCGAATGGATATTCGATACTCTCCTCGGAGATGCGCTCGCCGAGAGAAAGCAGTTTATAAGCGATCACGGTGCGGAATATATAAAGGAGGCCGATATTTAATGAAAACATATTATTTGATATATAAATTCGGACTTATGCGTTATCTTTTGAGTTACTTCGGTGTCGGAGAGACCGTAATGGCTATATCATTCGGGATAGGCGCGATCGTTTGTATTGTGGCTGGATATCTCCTCGGCGGACTTAATTTCGCAATAATTCTTTCAAGAAAGGAATTCGGAGTTGATGTTCGAGATTTCGGTTCTGGTAACGCAGGATCAACAAATATGAGAAGAACCTTCGGCGCGAAAGCCGGTTATATCACTCTTCTCGGAGATGTCAGCAAAACTATAGTCGCCTGTCTTATAGGATACCTGCTTTTAGGTCTTCTCGGTGCTTACATAGCCGGACTTTTCAGTATGCTCGGGCATATGTTCCCCATAAAATATAAATTTAAAGGTGGAAAAGGCGTTGCCTGCACAGCGGCGCTCATTCTTATGACCACAGCCGGAGATCCGTCACTTTACTTTATCCCTGTTGTATTTTTCATTGTTCTCGGTTGTTTTATACTTATCGTTTTGGGAACCAAATTTATATCTCTAGGATCCATTATGAGCGCATTGATCTATCCGTTGGTGCTCAACGCATTCCATCAAATCAATATAAAAACGTTGGCAAGCTCGCTAGACACCCTTGACGATACCGCAAAGCTTGAAATACTTTCTCTTCACGCAGAAGACGGGCTTTATATTATAATATCAATAATAGTTACCGCTCTTGTTGTGTTTATGCACAGAGAAAATATAAAAAGACTGCTTGAAGGTAAGGAATCAAAGTTCGAACTTCACGCATCCGGCAAAAAAAATATTTACGAAAAAACTCTCGAAAACAACGTAAATATCTACGAATCAAAAAATACTGACGATGAATCAAACCCGTCAAAGAAAAATAAGAATAAAAAATGACAACTGACAATAAACAAAAGATAGCCGACTTAATTTTTAAGTCGGCATCTATCCGTGTTTTGAAAAAAGCGGTGTTTTCAAAACCCACAGATAAAACACTTCTTAAAGCTACGGTTACACTTCGGGAAATAAGCGGAAAACTTGCATTACAAACGGAATTTTTTCACAAAGACAATAAAGCCACTCATCAAAACGTATATTTTAATTCCGACAACGTATATGATTATTTGCTTTCTCTAACATCCGATTTTCTTCAGATAAATTTAATAACATCAGTGGGAGATTGCGAATACCGCAGATCTTCGTCCGGAAAAGACACTGTTATTGGCGGAGACAAATTACAAAAAGCTATCGTGTCCGATAACGCAACTGATAAAGAGATATCTATAGGTGGCAACAATAAAACAAAAAACCGTATTTTAAAAGGAAATGAGCCTTTTCTTATAAAGCTCGGTGTAAGTGACAAAAACGGGCGTCCTCATGACAAGAAAATGCCAAAGCTGCGACAGATAAACCGTTTTCTTGAGTATATAAGAGATATAGAAAAGTATCTTCCAAAAGAAGGAGATCTACATATAGCGGATCTCTGTTGCGGTAAAAGTTATCTTTCTTTTGCGGTTTATCATTATTTTGCCAATATAAAAGGACGAAAGGTAATAATGACAGGAGTGGACTTAAAGCCGGACGTCATAGACTATTGTAACGCAACAGCAAAAGAGCTTGAATTTAATGGCCTTAAATTTATATGCGGTGATGTTTCCAACTTTACTCCCAACGTTCTTCCTTGTCTTGTTGTATCTCTCCATGCTTGCGACATAGCAACCGATATTGTACTTAATAAAGCCATTGAATGGAGAGCAAAGGTCATTCTTGCTACCCCTTGCTGTCATCATTATATGAATCATCATTTGAATTGTCCCACACTTTCTTTTATAGCAGAGCATTCAATGCTAAAACAGAAGTTCTGCGATGCAGCAACAGATTCTCTCCGGTTAAAAAAGCTCCAATCAGAAGGATATTCAACAGAAGCAGTTGAGCTTGTTGACCCGGATGACACCCCAAAGAACATTTTGCTTCGTGCCGTGCTTACAGGAAAACGAAACGGAAAAGCGATTGAAGAATATAAATCCGCATATAAATTCCTCTATGGAGAAATCATATGACGTATGTAAATGCCGTAAAATACTTAAACGCTCATAAAGACGGAACGCCTTCTCCTGAACGAATGAGGCTTCTTTGCCGTTATCTTTCCGACCCTCAGCGTCAATTGCGTTTTGTTCATATAGCAGGAGGACCCGGAAAAACATCCTGTGCGCAAATGTTGTCCGTCATTCTTTGCGAATCAGGATACAAAATAGGGATGCTTACCACTTCATTTGTAAAAGAACCGCGAGAAATGATATCTGTCGGAAACAAAGCAATATCTCACAACGATTTTGCCAAATATGTCGAGCAAGTAGCGATCGCCACATCAAAAATGAAATCCGACATAAAAAAGGCCGCGGAATACGACTCAGCTGTGTTGAACGAGCCAGAAAAGAATTCTCAACATCCTAAAATAACAAAAAATCTGCTTGACGGAAAGATTTTGCCGGACCCTACATATTCTGAGATAATATGCGCCGCTGCGTTTATCGCGTTTAAAAGTAATGATTGCAATATATCTCTTCTTGAATGCGGTGAAAGCCGCGCTGATCCAAGCGGAATTATTGATCCACCTCTCGTTGCTGTTGTTTGCGGAACAACACTTTCAGAAGAACAGCTTCGAACAGGCGCCGGAATTATACGCAGAGGCACACGTGAGGTAGTTACATCCGTTTCTATCGGAGACGCATATACGACTATTCTTGATTCTTGTGTCAGAGTGGGAAGCCGTTTGACAGTTCCCGCAAGAGCTGAGCTTCATCATATATCATTTGGTCTTGGCGGAAGAACCTTTGAATACAGAGGAAAAAGCTATACAATACCAAATTGTGCCGAATATCAACTTACAAATGCACTTGTGGCTATAGAAACAGTATATGCTTTGCGTCGAACCGGAATCGCGTTGCGCAGCGAAGATGTAGCAAGAGGGATCAACAACGCCAGAACACCTCTTAAATTTGAAATTCTTTCGGCATCTCCCGCAATAATTTTAGATTGCCCTAAAAGTCCGGCTGATATTGTTTCATTTTGTGAATCACTTGCCAAGATCTCACATATAATCGGAAAAAACATAATATCAGTAACGCCAAGTAGTGAATCTATTATCTCAAATGAAATACTTGAAAGCTACGGATTCTCTTTAAAAGAACATTTTTATCCTTTAACAGAGCTGAATGATAAAGAGGTCGCTTTAAAATCCGCTCGTCTTTCTTCCGACGA
>JAZRUP010000194.1:0-3156 GCA_045652645.1 Eubacteriales bacterium
GTCTGCCGATAAATCGCAACCAGCAAAAGCCAATAGCATACATACACACAACAAAGTTGAAAAAATTCTTTTCATTACATCCTCCTCAAAATAAAAAGTGCGCACAACCGAAGCCATACGCACCGAAAAATGCAAACCCCGATTGCTGCGAAACAAACTTTAACAGAATGGGATATAAATCCGTGTCACCCTACTAAGTGGAATTTGCATTTTTGCCAAATTCATAAAAGTAGGATTGACGAAAAAAGGGTATAGTATTCCCTAAAAAGAAAATACCCCTAATTCTGTTATTAAGTTCGTTTCGCAATTCTAATTATAACACAACCATTTTAAAAAGTCAATCGAAATACTCAAAATAATGAAGCATCGGCTAACGCCGATATGAAGCACTCGCTACGCTCGTATGAAGCATTCCGCAAGCGGAATATGAAGCGAAGCGCGCCCTGTGAATTCTCGTGTGCCGAAGGCACGCTTCATAGGGAAAAGCCCTGCTTCATTCCTTAATGCGCCTCGGCGCGCTTCATTCGAAAAAACCCTATTGCTCTCGCAATAGGATTTTTTCGTGGCACCCGCAACGGGAATCGAACCCATAACTAACCCTTAGGAGGGGTTTATTATATCCATTTAACTATGCAGGCGCATTATTACTGTACTATTATATCACAAACAGTTAGCTTTTGCAAGTCTTTTTTTGATAATGCTCAAGCTTGACCGAAAAGTATTTTTCTCGCATCCTCTTGGCAAGCGCCGACGGTTCCCTGCCCCTCACGACGGATATGTAATCATATATCACGTCCTCGCAGAAAATATTAAATTCCTCTGACGGGATAAGGCACATTGATATTAACTTTTTCTTAGGAAGGACCTGGTCGGCTGCCGAAACAAATCCGCGGAGATTATCGTGCGCCGCGAATATCGGATTCGGCTCATATTTCAGAGTCTTCACAATTTTGAGGCTTTCATCAAAAAAGCTCACGCTGTACGACCTCATATCAAGAACCGCAAAAAACACGCCCATATCCGTAAAACGGCTTTTGTGCGCTATGTAATGTTCCTTTATGAGTTCAGCGTGAGCAAGCTCCTTTATTGCCCTGCAAAGTGTTGCGGAAGGCGTTTCCGTCATCTCAGAAAGCTCCTGCCGCGTTTTCATTTTATTTTCCGCGACAGCACTATATATTCTAAAAAGAGTATCCCTTTTCATTCTAAATACCTCCCCCTGGCCTCGGTATTTTCAAATGTTTTGGAAATTATATAACACATTTCACAAAAAGTCAAGACTTTATCAAAATTTTTATTAACTTTTTTATTTCCTTATTTTCAAAATAAATTTACTGTGAATCTTGTTTCGTTGATCTACGCTGAAAAAATTGTCAAAATTTTATAAAAAATCAAAAAAGCTCTTGACAAATGAATCTATATCGTGATATAATATACTGCCGCATATCGTTCGGCTCTTTTAAGCGCGTAAAAAAACGCCGCCGTACATAGCGAGTCTATGAGAAAGTGAGGTACATTTCCGTGTTTGCAATCATTGAAACCGGCGGAAAGCAGTACAAGGTCAACGAGGGTGACATTATCTTCATCGAAAAGCTTGACATTGCCGAGGGCGAAACAGTAGTTTTCGACCGCGTTATGGCTCTCTCTGCCGCAGAAGGTCTTAAGGTCGGCACTCCCGTCGTTGAGGGTGCAAAGGTCACTGCAAGCGTTCTTAAGAATGGCAAGGGTAAGAAGATTCACGTTATGACTTACAAGCCCAAAAAGAACGAGAAGAGACACATCGGTCACAGACAGCCCTATACAAAGGTTCAGATCTCTGCTATCGAGGGCTAATTTAAGTCTATGACAAAGGTTAAGTTTTTTAGAAGCGGCGGAAGCTTCTACGGCTTCGAGGAACAAGGTCACACAGGTTACGCATCGGCAGGCGAGGATATCCTCTGCTCCGCCCTCTCCGCTATGACTATGCTTATAGTCAATACGATAGAGGTAGCTTACGCATCCGACGTTGAATACGATGTCAACGAGGGAGCAACCCAAATAAAGGTCAGATCAAAGGCAGCTCTTGCTGAATTCGAAACGGACGAACGCAAGAGATATGCGGTTTCGGGTCTTTTTTGCGGATACTACTACCAGCTGAACGACCTGACTGAAGAATACTATGACAACCTTGAGGTCGAGGTAATCGATAAGGATTACGATGAGCCGTAAATAATTATGGAGGTAACACAAATGTTGAGAATCGGTTTACAGTTCTTTGCACATAAGAAGGGTGTTGGTTCTACAAAGAACGGCCGTGACAGTGAGTCCAAGAGACTTGGTGTCAAGAAGGCTGACGGAGCACACGTTGTTGCAGGAAACATTATAATCAGACAGCGCGGTTCGACAATCCTCGCAGGTGAGGGTGTTGGAATGGGCAAGGATTATACTCTGTTTGCTCTTAACGATGGCAAGGTTAAATTCTCCTATAAAACAAAGGACAAAAAGCAGGTCAGCGTTATTGCCGACTAAGCTTAAACTAAATACAAGATCCGCAAGAGAGCAACTCTTGCGGATCTTGTATTTAGTTTATTTTTTTGTTTCCCCGTTAAAAAAAGTAATAGGCGCGGGAAAGTCCGAATGTTCTCCGATCTTTTTTTCCATCCACATAAGGTCATACCAACGTCCGAATTTATTGGCGCATTTTTTGAATGTCCCAACGGCCTCAAAGCCTACGTGCTCGTGAAACAGAACACTATTATGTGTCAAATATTCGTCCTCTTCCTCAATATAAGCCACCGCGGCGTATACGTTAACGATATTTTGAGACTTCAGCATTTTCTCAAGTTCATAGTAGAGATCTTTACCGATACCCGTACCTCTGCAGTCTTCTCTGACATATATTGAAGTTTCGACAGACCAATCGTATGCCGCGCGAGGCTTAAAAGGGCCTGCGTATGTATATCCGATTATCTCGCCGTCAAGCTCTGCGACAAGATACGGATATTTTTCAAGTATATGTTCTATTCTTTCTTCAAAATCCGAAATCGTCGGAACAGCACACTCAAATGTTACCGCGGTGTTCTCGACGTACGGCGCGTATATATCGAGCAGCGCTTTAGCGTCTTCTTTTTTTGCGATCCTTATATTAAAATTCATATTATTCCTCTTAATAAACTGATT
>JAZRUP010000195.1:0-23002 GCA_045652645.1 Eubacteriales bacterium
AGAAGAAATGAAAAAACGCCTCTCCGGCAAGGATTTCGAGATTCTTCGTCACGCGGTCGACTCGGGCGAGGGTCTTGATATCGATGTCGCCAACCGTATAGCCGATGCTATGAAGGAGTGGGCTATTGAAAAGGGCGCGACACACTATACTCACTGGTTCCAGCCTATGACGGGGATCACCGCCGAAAAGCACGACAGCTTTCTTCGTCCCGACAAGGACGGACACCCCATTATGGCTTTCTCGGGAAAAAATCTCATAAAAGGAGAGTCCGACGCGTCGTCATTCCCGTCCGGAGGGCTTCGCGCAACCTTTGAAGCTCGCGGATATACCGCATGGGATCCATCCTCAAAAGCGTTTGTAAAGGATGGCTCGCTCTATATCCCCACCGTTTTCTGCTCATTTTCGGGCGACACACTCGACCAGAAAACTCCCCTTCTCCGTTCTATGCAGGCACTCTCGCGCGAGGCAGTGCGCCTTCTACGTATATGCGGAAACACGGACGTTACAAAAGTCACTCCAATGGTCGGTGCGGAGCAGGAATATTTCCTTATAGACAAAGAAATGTACGACAAGCGCCCCGACATAATTTACACGGGACGTACCCTTTTTGGCGCGCCCGCGCCTAAAGGTCAGAAGGGCGATTATCACTACTACGGTGCGATAAAGCCCCGCATTATGTCGTTTATGCAAGAGCTTGACACGGAGCTTTGGAAGCACGGCGTTTTCTCGCAGACAAAGCACAATGAAGCAGCTCCCGCACAGCACGAGCTTGCTCCCTTCTTTGAGGATGCCAACGCCGCCGTTGACCACAACCACTTGACCATGGAATACCTCAAAAACGTTGCCGAGCGTCACGGTCTTGTCTGTCTGCTTCACGAAAAGCCATTCGCGTCCGTCAGCGGCTCGGGTAAGCACGACAACTGGTCGATGTCAACGGATACGGGCGTAAATCTGCTCGACCCCGGCAAAACTCCCGCCGAAAACGCGCAGTTCCTTCTTTTCTTCTCCGCTGTTATCAAGGCGGTTGACGAATATCAAGACCTTCTGCGTATCGCGGTCTCAACACGCAGCAATGACCTCCGTCTCGGCGGAAACGAGGCTCCCCCCGCCATTATCTCTATATACGTTGGCGAGGTGCTTGAGCATATTATAGAAAAGCTCGTCGCAAAGGAAGAATACGAGCCTGACGAGGAACATGATATAAAACTCGGTGTGTCCGCGCTCCCTTCCTTCCCCCGCGATTCAAGTGACAGAAACCGTACCTCTCCCTTTGCGTTTACTGGTAATAAATTCGAGTTCCGTATGCTCGGCTCGTCACTCAATATCGCCGCGCCTACGGCAACGCTTAACGTCATAGTTGCCGAGGTCCTTCGTCAGTTCGCCGATAAGCTTGAGGCAGCAGACGATTTCGACATCGCGCTCAACCGCCTTATCCGTCACACTCTGCGTGACCATAAGCGTATAATCTTCGGCGGTAATGGATATTCAAAGGAATGGGTCGAGGAAGCAGCAAACCGCGGGCTTTCAAATTACGCGACAACGGCTGACGCTCTCCCCCGCTTCACCGACGAGAAGAACATAGAGCTTTTCACCCGCCACGGCATCTACACCGTTCAGGAGATGAACTCGCGCCGAGAAATTTCACTTGCGACATACGCAAGCAACGTCAGGATAGAAGCCAAGGCCATGATAAATATGACAAGGCGCTCATATCTCCCCGCTATCGGCAGATATACGGCGGAGCTTGACCGCGCGCTTCAGCTGTCCGGAGGAAAAGCAAAGCGCTACACGTTCAATACTCTTATAGAGCTTGAGGACAAAGCTTATGAAGCCGTCACAGCGCTTGAATCGGCAGTTGAGAAATACACCTCCGCAAACATTCCGGATTCGGAGCAGCTTGCCCGCGCGCTTTGCGACAAGGTCATTCCCATAATGGACCGCTTGCGAGACACCGTTGACGAGGCTGAAAAGCTTATGCCCGCGGAAAATTGGCCATATCCCACATACGGAGATATAATGTTCAAGATATAATGGAAGAATTCAACACGTACGAATACTCCGTCGAACATTCTAAAAAAGACAAAAAATTAAAGTTAAAAAAATTTCTGCTTTTAAGTGCTTACTTTGTCTATTGCATCGCGGGAATTGCCGTTGCGGCGCTTGCGCCGTTCGGTGTTTTGATCGCGCCGCTTATCGCGCTCGTTCCCGTGACCTGTTGGATAATAGCGTTTTTCACTTGGAGATACGTCAAGCCCGAATATATTTATTCGATGACCTCGGGCACGCTTACGTTTATTATCCTTTACGGTAATAAAACACGAAAGACCGTGTTTGAAACGAAGATAGCAAACGCCGACACGATCGCGCCTTACAGTGAAAAAGCGAAGCTCGACATAGAAAAATACGCTCCGAAGAACGAATATCTCGGCGTATCCTCATTGGGTTCCCCCGACGCGTATTATATGCTTTTCAAAAACGGTAAGGGCGAGAATTGCGTTTACTATTTCGAAGCCACCGCACGAGCGCTTAAGATCCTCAGATTTTACAATCAGAAAACGGAAGTTACGGCGGTTAGATTCTAATAACAAAAAACAGGACTGATTTGATTCGGTCCTGTTTTTTTATTCTATTCAGTTATTGACCGACAGTGCCGCCGCGCCGATGATGCCCGCGTCGTTTCCGAGCTTCGCTATTCTGATGTCCGTCAAAGGCTCGAAATTGCCGCCGTACTGCTCAGCACGTATAAGTGGCAATATCGCGTCGATCAGCGACTGTCCTTCATTCGATACGCCTCCGCCGAGAGAGATCACCTGCGGCTGGAAGATATTTACCATATTTGTAATTCCGCAAGCAAGATAACCGAGGTATTCGTCAACTACCTCTTTGCCCGCGGCGTCACCCTTACGCATAGCGTCAAACGCAGTAACGCCCGAGACCTTGCCTTTTTTCTTGACAAGCTCCGTCATAAGCGTTTCTCTGCCCGTCTTTTCACATTCGGCAAGCTTATCCTTCGTCATATTAATAAGGGCGGTTGCCGAGCTGTATGCCTCCCAGCAGCCACGGCGTCCGCAGGAACACGCGCGTCCGTTACGCTCGATCACCGCGTGACCGAGCTCAGCTCCCGCTGAGTTAAAGCCCGAAAAGATCTTGCCGTCGATTATAACTCCGCCGCCGACACCCGTTCCGAGGGTTATCATAACGGAATGTGTCGTTCCCTTCGCAGCGCCCGCGACAGCCTCGCCCCAAGCGGCAGCGTTGGCATCGTTCTCAACGCAAACGTCGGTAACGCCCGTTGCCTCCGAAACTATCTTACAAATAGGAAAATCTCTGAATGGCAGATTGTTAGCGTAAGCGACCTTACCCGTCGCTCTCACGGCGACTCCCGGCGCCGCAATACCGATAGCCGCGATGTCGGTATTAATATCAATACCGTTCTCGGCGCAGATATCCTTCGAAAGCTTCGCAATATCAGCGGCGATCGCCTCAGCCCCTCTTTCGGTAAGAGTGGGAATACTCTTTTTAGCGACTATTTTATATTCCTCATTAACAATTCCGGCGGCGATATTCGTTCCACCGAGGTCTATACCGATTCTGTACATATTAAGTCCTTTCAATAATAAAAAATCAACAATTATATTATACCTGATTATTGGAATTTGTCAAGCTTTTTCCGTTTTATTGGGGAAAAAGCTCAACCGTTACGATCTCGCGAGGGTTAAACAGCCTCGGTATGATTCCGCCTGTATTGCAAAGCCCCGTGCCTATGACAAGACCCCCGTCGTGAACGCCCGCCGTATATTTCGGCAGTATGCCCTGTCCCGGCGCGTAAAGTCCTCTGCCGAATATACGTACCTGTCCGCCGTGAGCGTGTCCCGACAAGATCAGATCAAATTTGTATTTTTCAAGATATTTAGAATAATATTCGGGGTGATGACACAGAAGCAGCTTAAATCCATCTGTTGCGGCAACGCCTTCAAGCCAACCCGTGTGAGGCACGAGGCTCTCGTTGGTCATACCTGATGTCAATCCGCCAATAACTATATCCCCTGCTCTGATATATCTGTCGTCAAGCAATACAGCTCCGCTTGATTTAATTTTCATAAGATTTTCGTTAAGTATTCGGTTTCCGAAATTTCTCTTATAAAAATGACCGCACAGCTCGTGATTTCCGAGTGAATAATAAGTCGGCGCAAGCTTCGCGGATTCGCGAAGAAGCTTAAAAGCATTCTCGTGCGAAACGGTCTTCCCTCCTTCGTTCACTGCCACCTCACCCTCAGCGAGGTCGAGGCGGGTGGTAAGATCTCCGGGTATCGCTATTATGTCGGGTTTTATCGACTTCAGCGCGTCGATTATTTTATCTACGGAACTGTCGTGAACATCCGACACGAGCGCTATTTTCGTCTTTTGCTTTATTTTTGAGTTTTTTATACTGTATTCGGTTATTTTCATACGCGGTGTATCATTTTGTTGGCCATAACCACATTTTTCTTGTTTTTTATTAGCTATCAAACATCATATTCTCAACAAATGCATCGCAGAAATACAGATCTGAGGAAAGATCCGCGTATTTTGCGCATCCTATGTATTTTGAAAGATCATTCGATTCTATCGCATATTTTACCGTTCCCTGTAAGCTGCTGTTATTTAAAGGAACGCAACGGTCAATAAACTCTGCCGGCAAAAGTCCGGTTTGTATAGCGCTGTTCAAATTAATATGTGAAGAAAAGCCTCCGGACAAATACAAATGCTCGATTTGATCAAACCCTATGTTTTTTTGATGTATTAATGTTAAAACAGCAGAACATACCGCTGATTTTGCAAGCTGAAACTGTCTTATATCGTTTTGGGTAAGCGTTACCTCTTCCGTAATATGATACGGGGAATCCTCTAAATATCCTGTTTCATCAATAGCGTTGATTTGTAATAACGCCGCCACAGCGTCTATCAATCCCGTTCCGCAAACTCCTTTTGCGGGTTCGTTTTCAATAGTTCTGATATGCTTTTCTCCCGTCTGATCGATCGAAAAAGCAGAAACAGCTCCCTTTGTCGCGCTCATTCCGCAAGAAATATTCGCACCCTCAAAGCAAGGACCGGCTGCGGCTGCCGTACAAACGATGTCGTCTTCAGAAAAAAGAACGACCTCCGCATTTGTTCCAAGATCAACAAGTATCGAATACTTTCCCTTAGATGGCATTCCTACAGAATTCAGCCCGGCAACAATATCCGCCCCTATAAAAGACGCAATATTCGGAAGCGTTATAACCTGTCTTACTCCGTCAAGCTTTAATTCTTCCGCCGATACCGTCTGTCCGTCCAAAAAAGCCGGCGTATACGGAGCGACTCCTATTGAAGAGCAATCTACCCCCAACAAAAGATGCAACATAGTAGTATTACCCGCAACATACAATTTTTCGACTGTATCAACATTGAACTCGGATATCATACCGTTGAGCTTTTCTACCAAAGAAGTTTGCAAATCAGAGCAACCGTATTCTTTGCAATATTGAATACGTGATATAACATCAGCGCCAAAAGCTCTTTGCGGGTTTGAAGCGGTCACAACACGGATTATGCGCTTTTCGTCAAGGGAGACTAACGCAAGTGCCAATGTAGTGGTACCAAGGTCAAGAGCAAAGCAAACATTGTCTGTAATATGACCGTCCGCCTTGACTCCGGATTCCGAGAGGATATGCTCAGCCTCAGGTAATGTCACCGAAATATCTGAATTTATTCTATAACAGCAAGAAAGTTCTTCTTTACCGTTAACCAACACCACACATTTTCGGCAAGTTCCTCTGCCTCCGCAAGGATGAACTACCGATTTTCCATTCTTCATCAAAACTTCAGAAAGCAGAGTGCCTTCTTCAGCATATAAAAGCTTTCCGTTAATCGCAATGCTGTACATAATACTTCTTTACCTCTTCAAAATATGCGTCAATATTTTCCCGTTTTGCGTAAAAACCCATCAGGACACCGTTCAACACAAATATTTGAATGTGAACATTGAACTTCACTCTCTGCATCCAACCTACTTTGGAATACACCTTTGGGTATTACACAAAAACAAGCTTAATTATATATTTATTGTAACATAGCTGCTTTTACAAGTCAATAGGGTGATCTTTTTTTGGTCAATTTTCAACAACAAAAACACAGTTCAATCTCATTTGATGCTCGATTAGTTTTGTATCTTTTATGCAAAAACCGCAGAAGCGATTTGCTTCTGCGGTTTTTATGTTATTATTCAAGGAAATCGCAAGCCTCGACCTTTTCTCCGCAGACTCTATACGTGAGTATCTCGAACGGAGCTATCTCGGCCTTTATTTTCGCATCGAATATTTTTGCCGCAAATTCGGTTCGTTTACCCGATATCTCAGTAAAGCGAACTATATATCCGCGTCCGTCCTCGGCGGGTTTTAAAGCCGACATCGTAACGTTCTCCGCGTCTATATCCGCAAACGATACCGTTTGACTCAGAGTTCCCTTATGATATGTTTCCGTTATTACGGGGAATTCTGTATTTATCTCCTCCGCTGCCTTTACAACGGGAACGAGATCATCTTGGCATTCGCGGATTATATATTTGAACTCCTGCTCACCTATATCCTGCGCGCGAAGTTTTCCGTCACGCTGACCGAAATGCTCTCCGTAATAACAGCTTCTCGCCGCTACCATTCTGAGCTCTCCGTTACGGCAGGATGAGGAATATTTCGCATCATTTATAACAGCAAGTCCGCGCGCGCCTTCTCTTATCGCCATAAAGCGAAGCATGGGAAGCTCACGGCCCGCCATATCTATACCAAGCTCTGCGGGATATGTTGTTATAATATCACCGGGGATCTCTCTTATAAATTCACCGTTAGGAAGTCCTGCGTCAAACGCTAATTTTATCATAACTCTCTCATCGTTGAGAACAAGACGAGTATCAACATAAAGATTAGAATCACCCGCGATAAGCGTGTAAGTACGCTCAAGCAAGCTCGTCTGCCATTTTTGCTTTACTCTGACAGATACCTTTACGTCTCCATTGTCGATGATATCGAAAGTCGGCTGGCCGAACTCACCTATCTTGTCTTCAAACACAGATTTACCATGAGACCAAGTATCGAAAGGACTGTCATCAAGAACGAGAGTACGGCAGCCAAGCTCTCCGAGAAGCTCGCGACCGTCGACCTTAACGGAGGAAAGCTCTCCCGTTGCGGGGTCAAAGCAAGCCTTTACTCGGTCATTTTCAAGCGAATAACGGTTCGCCTTCATAAAATCAACATGGGGATTCTCTAACTCACGATTTCTGTATACCCAATAAGTTCTCCATCCGTACGCGGGAACCTCGGCAAGGAATCCCGTAAGACGGGTGTCGACCGCGCGGTTTGTATAATTAGCTCTTAACATCTGATACGGAACGGGGATGTCGTTCTCGTCGGTAACGCCGGATGATGTGTGAAGATGTACCGATACGGGGATTTTTACGGCGTGCGAGAGCGGATTGAATACTACGATAGGTGTTCCCATATCGTTCTGCTCCCAAAGAGCGCCTCGACATTCCTTGGAAAGCGAAGATATTCCCTTATCGGTATCGACAGCCCAAGAAATTCTCTGTGCCGCCGCATTTATCGATTCAAGGCCGTGAGCTACGGCAGCTCCGCCAAAGGCCTGCGCATCAGGATAAGCGGAAATAACCGAGCAACCGCAGATTATATCGTGGAACTGATTGAAAAGTACCTTCTGCCAAGCCTCTGCGTTCTTTGCGGGATTAACAGGATGAGATACGGCAAACGAGGACATAACCTCAATACGTTCTGCCTCTCCGAGCCTGTTTTCTCCTTCTCTGTTAAGTTTTTTTATCATTGAGTTTGCCGAATAGCATCCGCTTGCGTGATTATGAAGATCACCCGTATATTCGGGGATCTCTTCAAGATGATCGGCTCTTAAAACATCAAAGAACTTGTCAGGATTGGAAATTTCAACCTTTCCTTCGTTCGCCGCTTGATATTCGTGTATCGTTTCAATATTGGTTATAGTGGGGCCGCCGCCGTGGTTTCCTACTCCGAAGAATACCATCTGAGGGTAGTTATGATCCTTGCTTGCTTTCACTTGATTTTCTATCTGGTCGGTCGTTGAGAAATTGTTCGCATAGCTTGAGGGCAGACGATATGTCAAGACCTCGTTCTCGCCGCAATTCCACTTAAACGCTCTGTCGGGAAAAGGATATTTTTTCTCAGCTACAGAGGGACGCATGAACACGTAATTTTCAATTCCGCCGTTTCTAAGCAGACGAGGAAGACCCGCACTGTGACCGAAGGAATCAACATTATATCCAGTCTTTGCGGTGATTCCGAATTTTTCCTCAAAATATTTTTGAGAATACAGCAGCTGACGGGCAAAGCTCTCCGAGGACGGTATATTACAGTCGGGCTGTATCCACATTCCGCCGACAATTATCCATTTGCCGTTTTTGACAGCTTCCTTAATTTCCTCAAACATAGGCGGGCAGTTTTCCTCGATCCATTTATAGTACGAGGCACACGCGGAGCTGAAAACAAAATCGTCATACTCACGTATTCTGTCGAGAGCGGATTGGAACGTTGCCTTTATCTCAGAAAAGCCGTCCTGAAAACGCCAGAGCCAAACGGGGTCTATGTGAGCATTACCCACAAGATGAATAGTTTTGTTAGACATAATCGTCCTCCTTTTATGTTTTTTAATTGTTTTTTTCTTTATGTATCTTTCTGAACTCAAGCGGAGTCACTCCGTGCCGAGTCCTGAACGTTCTGATAAAATGGGCATATGAGGAAAATCCGCAGGAAAAACAAATATCCGTAACAGATAGATTTGTATTCGCCAGAAGCCTGCCGGCGTGCTTTATTCTAAGCTCTATAAGATAGTCTTTAAAATTTTTCCCTATCGCGTTCTTAAAATACGACGAAAGATAATTAGGCGACATATGTACCTCTTTTGCAAGAGAAGAAAGCGTTATATCTTCGGCATAATGACTGTGTATATACATCAACGCTCTGTTAGCCGCGTCGTCAGAGATAGTTTCGGAATTTGATTCCGTCAAAGCTCGAAAAAGCTCTATTATGATGCATTCTATAAGTCCCGATATATACAGCTCCGACATAAACAACTTATTTTCGGAGGATTCCTCGGATAAAATATTTTCAAAATATTTTTCTACGCAAGTCCTCTTTTGTCCGCCAATATTCGCGATCATATCATTTGAGCAAACTCTTACCGACGGAATACTTAAAAACAATGACTTTGATACGAGTTCCTCATCAAACATTATGCCAAGAGTCGTTACCGGCTCATCTGCTATTATCTTATGATTGTCTTCTTTTGTTAAAAAATAAAGATCGCCTTCTCTTATAGGATACGAATTACCGTTTATTATATGCGTTCCTCTGCCACCAACAACGAGCTCAAGTTCACAGCAATCATGCCAATGCAAATCTGTATGCTCTTTAACAGTCTCCTTCTTAGCGACAACTATCCTCAACGACTTTTGGTGGTACATTGAGTATATTTTTCCGTTTTCCACAGAGTTCCTCCGATGCTATAATACATTATAGTTCGTTTTTATAACACTGTCCTGCGTTTTATTACACAACTTGTTGCGTTTTTTACGATTTTTTGGGTCTTGCTCTCAAATATACTGCTTTTTATTATTATATCACAAATATTTGAATAGGTCAATAACAAAAAAGCAGAAAGCATCACGCTTTCTGCTTTTTTTATTCAAGGTCGCCTCAGTGCGGGCAAAAAACCTCGCGCAACACTTTTGTATTACTTCTTAAGGCAGGCGATAAGTCCGAGAACTCCGTCAACAATGAGAAGTGCGCCGGCAACGATAATAACGTATACCACTCCGCTTCCGAACGCGAGCGCGCATCCTAAAACGATTGTAAGTATCGGGAAAAGGATTCCGAGAACAGTTACCTTGCTTGCCTTGAGAGCGTTGATAAGGTCAACGATTCCCTTGACCGCGATAAGAATACCGAG
This sequence comes from Eubacteriales bacterium, assembly GCA_045652645.1. Classification (GTDB taxonomy): domain Bacteria; phylum Bacillota; class Clostridia; order Oscillospirales; family CAG-272; genus RGIG3994. The sequence goes on from JAZRUP010000195.1 coordinate 10,004, forward strand.
AACGAGAAGGACGATATCCATAACGAGCCAACCGAGGAGAAGGATCGCGATACCGAAAATGATGCTGACAGCACCGCCTACCCAGTTCTTCTTAACAAGGTCAAGAATACCGGAAACGAGGAAAAATACTCCCGCGATAGTCATCGCCCAGCCTAAAGCTTGGTCACGGAACGCAATCAGAACAACACCGAGCAATATGTAGAGGATCGCAGAAAAAAGATTGGAATTGTTTTTTGTTTTCTTTGCCATAATAAAACTCCTTTCGACAAATTATACGTCACGATTATAACACATTGTAAAGAGAAAGTCAACAAAAATACAATTATTTTTTAATTTTTAACGATTTTTTATGTTTATACACTGTCGGTCACGATCCAAGATAATCCAATATCCCTTGATATATGCCTCTTGCGAAAAGCTCCGGACTATTCAGCATAAGCTCCGCGTCACGCGCGTTGGATATAAAGCCCAGCTCAATAAGAACAGCGGGCATAGCCGTTTTGCGCAACACATAAAGGCCCGGGCGTGTGAACATTCCTCGGTTTCGAAGTCCGGTCGTCTCTGTCATTCTCCTCAATATATCCTCCCCAAGTGAGAACGCCGCGCTCGGCTCCGAGTAAGCAAACGCTTCGCTTCCCGTTGCCGAGGGTATATCAGACGCGTTCGTATGAAGACTGATAAAATAATCCGCCCCCCACGAATTCGCGTCGTTTACTCTTGCTCGAAGGGACGATGTGTTTGACGTGCCTATTTGCGTGTCGGCAGTAGGGCGTGACAGTCTTACGTCAAAATTGCCGTTATCCTCAAGCAATTCCGCAAGCTCGATACCTATCCTGAAAACGAGATCCTGTTCTCTTAGACCGTTTCCCTCCGCGCCCGCGTTGGGATTTACGGGATTATGACCTTGGTCGATATAGATTTTCGTAGCCATATTTACTCCTTAACTCTTTTTTGTTATCATCATATTCAAAAGCTTGACGTATTGATACAAAATTCGAAAACAGCTTTACTCAAAAGAAGCTCATAGCTCATATACGTCCTCTTCTGCGGTCATATTTTTTTATCTATACAAATAAAATTTAACAGAATACATAAAAAAGAGAGGATACAAACTTGAAAAAAGTATTTTTTCTTGCGATCGCCGTGATATTTATCCTATACTTTTCGGTATTAATATCGGCTGAAAGCAATACCGACGTACCATTGTCGCCCGCGCTCAAAATTATAGCCTCGGATTCCGGTATGGCAAAGTCAGGGCTTATCGGGAAAGACCTCGTTTTCACAGAGGATGATTTTTGTCGCGCGCTGAATCTCTCAAAGGTAAATTATATAACGGTAACTTCTCTGCCGGACTCCGCGAGCGGACGCTTGCTTCTTGGAACGACCTCAGTCAGCGTTGGGCAAAAAATATCAAGGGCAAATCTCGCGCTACTCGTTTTCGTTCCCGCATCAAATAAAGAAACGGACAGTAAATTTTCTTTTTCGGTTGAAAGCAGAGGGTATGACATCACCTGCTCCGTATATACTCTGAAAAAAGCAAACACCGCGCCGTCCGCGGCTCACCCAGCCGACGCATCGCTTGATGTCAGTGTTTATTCCGGAGCTTCATCTTGCGGTAAGCTTGCGGGATATGACCCTGAGGGCGACGAGCTTTGCTTTGAGATAATCAGATACCCATATCACGGGCTCCTTATAATGAATGACCGCGAATCGGGGGAATACACATATTATCCCAAAACGGGATTTTCGGGCGGTGACAGCTTCACTTACATCGTAAAGGACGAATACGGCAATTATTCGGCATCGTCGACCGTTATTCTGACGGTATCAAAGCCCACGTCGGTGTTATATTCGGATATGTCGGGACATTACGCTGCGAGTGCGGCGTTTGAGCTTAAAGCAGCGAGGATAATGTACGGTAAGAGCGACACGGTCTTTGCCCCCGATGAGGCGGTCACACGCGAGGAGCTTTTGGTTATGGCAATGAAAGCGGCGGGGATATCAGATCTGCCGAATGTAGAAACCACCGATTTTTCCGATAACTCAGACATTTCCGCCGCCGCTAAGCCGTATGTTGCCGCGGCGAAACAACTCGGATACGTAAGCGGCACGAAATTTGAACCTAAAGCGGAAATAACGCGCGCCGAGGCGGCTCTGCTCATTGACAGGATAATCGGTGGCTCTGCTATTGTCGGAAGCACGCTCTCAAGACCCGTTTTCGACGATATGAGCGATATTCCGTCAGCAGCGTGGACGGCGCTTTCGAATCTTCATCTGCTTGGAATGATAGAGGACACGGACGGAAATATTGATGCCTCGGGAATTCTGACGAGAGCCGATGCCGCCGTAATGATTGTCGGGGTAATGAGGGTTTCGAAATAATCACTTTAAGCGCGAAGCTTTTTAAAAGTTTTCGTCCACCTTTTTCAAAAGGTGGCGCGAATCCAACGCCGCGTAGCGTTGGTCGCGCTCCGCAGAGCGCGAAATCCTCCTTTACGTCTCGGAAAAAGCAACCTAATTTTTGGGAGTGCAACTCCTAAAAATTGGGGTGGTTTTTCAGCAAATATACTATGGCAGTATTATAAGCATAACTCGTTCGCTTCTTTGCTGAAAAAACAAGCCAAAAATTAGGAATTAAAATTCCCAATTTTTCGCTTCTTTTTTCCGAGACGCAAAGATTTATGGGGCTCTGCCCCATACCCCGCTTAAGAAACTTTTTTGAAAAAAAGTTTCTTAAGAATCTTCAAAAAACTAAAAAAAGACTTCGCCACTAAAAGGTGAAGTCTGTGAATAAAAAAGGGAAACGCCTTGCGTTTCCCTTAATATTGACGTTTGGTTTATTAATACATTCCGCCCATGCCGCCGTCCATTGCGGGAGCTGCGGGAGCAGGCTCCTTGATGTCGGCTACAACAGACTCTGTTGTAAGAATGGTGGATGCTATAGACGCCGCGTTCTGAAGTGCGGAACGTGTTACCTTAGTAGGATCAACGATTCCGGCGCCCATCATGTCGCAGTAGACTTCGTTGTACGCGTCAAATCCCCAACCCTTCTTGTCGGAGCTCTTTACCTTGTCAACTATAACAGCGCCGTCGTGTCCCGCGTTCTGCGCGATCTGGTAAAGAGGTGCCTCGAGACCCTTCAAGATGATCTTAACACCGGTTCTCTCATCGCCGTCAACGGTCTCAACGAGCTTCTCAACATCCTTGATAACGTTCATATAAGCAGTTCCGCCGCCGGGAAGGATTCCCTCCTCGACCGCTGCCTTCGTCGCGTTGAGAGCGTCCTCGATGCGGAGCTTCTTCTCCTTCATCTCGACCTCGGTCGCGGCTCCGACCTTGATAACCGCTACACCGCCCGAAAGCTTTGCGAGTCTCTCCTGGAGCTTCTCGCGGTCAAAATCGGAGGTCGTGGTCTCAATAGCTGCCTTGATCTGGTTGATACGGCTCTTGATCTCGTCAGACGAGCCTGCGCCGCCTACTATTATCGTGTTCTCTTTGTTTACCTTGATCTGTCTTGCGCGTCCGAGTTGGTCAAGAGTTGCATCCTTAAGCTCAAGTCCGAGCTCAGAGGTGATAACCTGACCGCCTGTGAGGATCGCGATATCGCGGAGCATTTCCTTGCGGCGATCGCCGAATCCGGGAGCCTTTACAGCTACGCATACGAACGTTCCGCGGAGCTTATTGAGCACGAGAGTGGTAAGAGCTTCACCCTCAACGTCCTCAGCGATTATAAGAAGCTTTCTGCCAGCCTGAACGACCTGCACAAGAACAGGGAGAACTTCCTGAATATTGGAGATCTTCTTGTCTGTGATAAGAATGATAGCGTCGTCGATAACAGCCTCCATCTTATCCATATCCGTTGCCATATAGGGGGAGAGGTAGCCTCTATCAAACTGCATACCCTCAACGACCTCGGAATAAGTGTCAGCAGACTTGGATTCCTCAACGGTAATAACGCCGTCGGACGTTACCTTATCCATAGCGTCTGCGATAAGCTGACCGATGACCTCATCGCCTGCGGAGATAGTTCCGACACGCGCGATATCCTCAGAGCCGCTTACGGGCTTGGAGTTTGCGATAAGGCTCTCGACCGCGCAGTCAACAGCCTTCTTCATTCCCTTGCGGAGAACTATGGGGTTAGCGCCCGCGGTAACGTTTTTCATTCCCTCTCTGACGAATGCCTGAGCGAGAAGAGTTGCCGTTGTCGTACCGTCACCCGCAGCATCATTGGTCTTTGTTGCGACCTCTTTTACAAGCTGCGCGCCCATATTTTCAGCCTCGCATTCAAGCTCGATCTCCTTGGCGATGGTTACACCGTCGTTTGTGATAAGGGGAGCGCCGAACTTTTTGTCGAGAACTACGTTTCTTCCCTTGGGGCCAAGTGTGATCTTGACCGTATCCGCAAGCTTATCAACGCCTGCCATAAGTGCGTTTCTTGCCTCTGTTCCGTAAAGTATCTTCTTTGCCATAATCAGTTACCTCCAATTATTCTACGATTGCGAGAATATCGCTCTGGCGGACGATATTGTATTCCTGACCGTCGCACTTGACTTCGGTTCCCGAATACTTGCTTGTTATTACCTTGTCGCCAACCTTAACTGTCATAACGACTTCCTTGCCGTCAATGATCCCGCCGGGACCTACCGCGATAACTTCCGCTATCTGGGGCTTTTCCTGTGCGGATGCCGTCAGTATAATCCCTGTCTTTGTCTTTTCTTCTGCTTCAACGAGCTTTACAACAACTCTGTCTGCAAGCGGTTTAAGTGTCATATAAAAATCCTCCTTTATATGCATACATAAAATTTTTTAATGTAATTTGTTGGATTTTGGCACTCGCTGTCTTTGAGTGCTAACCGACAATGCTTATTATACACATTTTGCAGGAAAATTCAAGTGTTTTTTCCATAATTAACATTTTATTAACATTTTGGCGGAGGTCACTCGTGATAATTGAGTTTATCAATCGAATTATAGGGACACTTGTTCCCTTTTCTCTTGTTCTATCGGGACTTTATTTCTCTATCAAGCTCAGATTTTTCTGGATATTTCACCCTTTAAAGCTGCTCAGATCAATGTTCGGAAAAAGAGACAGCGGCAAGGACTCGATATCTCCCTTCCGCGCCGTTACGGTCGCGCTGGCGGGAACTCTCGGCGTCGGAAACATTGTCGGGGTGGCGGGAGCTATCGCGCTCGGGGGTTTTGGCGCTATATTCTGGATGTGGGCAAGCGCGCTATGTGCTATGGTACTGAAATACGCAGAAATAACCCTCGCCGTATCACACAGAAGGAGTGGAAAAAACGGTTTTTTCGGTGGCGCGCTATATTACATAAGCGATTTTTTCGGGAGCAAAGGACTGACAGGGCTCGGCAGCTTTACCGCTTGTGTTTTCGCTCTTTTTCTTTTGCTTGACAGCTTTACGACGGGATCTGTCGTTCAGATAAACGCGGCGTCGAGGAGTATGTCGGGCGTTTTCGGCATATCTCCCGTTATAATAGGTATATCCTCAGCTCTTATTACTTTTTTCGTCGTTATAACGGGGGCTAAAGGCGTATCAAAGCTGACGGGTTGGCTTATCCCTCTCCTTTCCGTCGCGTATATCGTTCTATCTCTCTCCGTTATGATAAAAAAAGCCGATTCTCTGCCCTACGCATTTTCGGCTATATTCAAAAACGCGTTTGATCTTAACGCCGTCGGCGGCGGTATCGTCGGATTTCTGACCTCGCGCGCACTCAGATTCGGCACTATGCGCGGACTTCTCTCAAACGAGGCGGGCTGCGGAACGGCTCCGATGGCTCACGCCTCGGCGGACGCGAAAAGCCCCGCCGAGCAAGGCTTTTGGGGAATATTCGAGGTTTTTGTTGACACCATAGTTCTCTGTACCCTGACCGCGGTCATTATAATTCTGAATTACGACAGCGTAAGTCATCTTGGAAACGAACCGATAATGATGGCGATAAGCGCCTATTCCGTAACGCTCGGCGCTTGGTCGGAATACTTGCTCGCAGCGTCCGTAGCCGTGTTCGGACTCGCGACCGTTATATGCTGGGCTCATTACGGATCTGAGTGCGTTCGGTTTCTGTTCCCCAAAAGGCACAAACTCTTTTCTTTTATCTACCTTATAATATATGCGTGTGTGACAGTTTGGGGTTCCGTTGCCGCCCCCGACGCCGTATGGAGCTCAGCAGACCTCTCTATCGGAGCGCTGACGCTTATAAACGTCGCTATGCTCATACTCCAAAGAAAAGAAATCGTTTATCATACATATAATTTTATGGAAATCAAATAATCTGAAAACTATTGACTTTTTTATTTAAAAGTTGTAAAATAAACATAAGGCGCTAGCCTAATACCTTATAAGGAGATACAGTTATGAAAAAAATTGTAGCAATTATTTTGGCAATGCTTATGCTTTGCCTTGCTTTCACCGGTTGTCAGAAATATTCCGACAAAAAGCCTATGAGCGAAAAGCGCGTTGATAAATTCCTCGACGAAAAGGCAAATCAGATCGAGGACGATATTAAAGATTGGAAGTCACTTGAAATATCCGTTGACCTTACATCCACCCAAGGCGAAGAAACCACCACACAAAAATACACCTCCATACTTGATACAAGAACTCAAGTAATGGAGATAGATATGTCCGATATGGATTTTGATCTTGAAGGTCTTACCAAGGCTTATGCAAAGGGCGACTACGTTTATATGGAAGCCGATGAAATCGGAAAGGTAAAAGTATCGGTAGCTGCTCTCGGAATGGCAGATATGCTTGACGCCGCATCCCAGCAGGAAAGCTTCCTCTTCATTTTTGACGATCTTGATTCGGGCGATCTCGCCGATATGGGTGTCGAGATCTTTGTTACCAAGACAGACGACGGCGGTGAGCTTTACCGCTTCGAGCTTACCGATGATTATTTCGAGTATTACTTCAAGAAAATGCCCGGCCTTATGGAGGACATGGGAATGGAGGAAATGTCCGAATTTTACGATCTCATCAGTATAACCGATGTCGATATAGATAAGTATGAACTTACTTATGAGTTTGACAAGGACGGCACTCTTATCGAAATGCAAGAAAAAGTCGACATGTCCTACACCATTGACGCAACCGACATGCTGCTCAAAATGTTTGAAGAACAGGGTATGACAATTACGAAAGAGCAACTTGAGGAATACGTAGGAACTACGGCTATGTCCATGAGCGTCAAAGGAAAGACCGTAATGAGCGAATCAAGCAAGAGTGTTGACGTCAACGAATCCGAATACGAAGAATTTGATATTAATTAAAAAATAAGTTACGGTTCCGAACCTTTTTAGGTTCGGAACCGTTTTTTGTTTATTATATGTTTTAAAGCGACTCCGCGTATTTTACCGCGTCCATTGCGTCGGGCGAATAATGATCCGCGCCGAGCATATTGGAATAATCCTCGGTCAGGACAGCTCCGCCGACCATAATCTTTACGTTCGGGCATTCAGCTCGGAGCTGATTTACCGTCTCTCCCATGGCGGGTACCGTCGTCGTCATAAGAGCCGACAGTCCAACAAGCGGAGCTCCGCTTTTTTTTGTTGCCTCGACGACTTTTTCGGGAGGAACGTCACGGCCGAGGTCAATGACCTCATAATTGTAATTTTCAAGCAGCGCGCGGACTATATTCTTTCCGATGTCGTGAATGTCGCCCTTGACAGTCGCGAGAACGATTTTATATTTCCGGGTCTCCTCGCCCGCGGGCATTTTTGCTCTTATGACATCAAAAGCCGCGCCCGCCGCTTCAGCGCTCATAAGGAGCTGCGGAAGGAAGATTTTATTTTTGGCAAAGCCGTCGCCGACCTCTGTCAGCGCCGGGATAAGCATACCGTCTATTATCTCCATCGCCGTTTTCGTTTTCAGCTCGGCGTCAGCGAGCCCCGAGGCGGCGTCTTTAAGTCCCGACACGACAGCGGTTCTGAGATCTGCCGCCGCAGGCGCGTTTGCCGCCTTACACTCGTCCGTCTTTGAAGCCGAAGCTATATATTCGGCGCATCCCGCGTCAAATCCCGCAAGCGCGAGATAATTGCGGTATGCGTTCATCATAGCATCCGACAGCGGATTCATTATCGCCGCCGTGAGTCCGGCTCCGAGCGCCAGCGTGAAAAACGACGCGTTTATTCTATCTCTATCGGGAAGCCCGAACGAGACATTAGACACTCCGAGGCAAGTTCCGACACCGTATCTTTCCTTTATCAGTCTCAAAGCGTCAAGCGTTACCTTGGCGGCGTTACTGTCCGTTGCCACTGCCAGCGTCAGCGTATCTATGATAATATCTTTTTTGTCTATTCCGTATTTTTCAGCGGTCTCTATTATTCTGCCCGCTATCTTTGCTCTGCCCTCTGCGGTATCGGGGATGCCGTTCTCGTCGAGAGTAAGTCCGACAACGACTCCGCCGTACTTCTTCGCGAGAGGCAAAACTGTCTCAAGCACCTCTTTTTTTCCGTTTACGGAGTTTATAAGCGGTTTCCCGTTTACGATACGGAGCGCAGCCTCCATCGTTTCGGGTGTTGACGTATCTATCTGAAGCGGCAGGTCAATAACGCTTTGTATAGCTGTTACCGCCTCGACCATCATTTCCGTTTCATTTATCTCGGGCAGACCGACGTTGACGTCAAGTATATGAGCCCCCGCCTTCTCCTCGAGCGTTGCCTGATTCAAAATATATCCTATATCGTGATTGCGGAGCGCTTCCTTAAACGCCTTTTTACCCGTCGGATTTATGCGCTCGCCGATTAGCATAGGACGCTCACCGAGCTCGACGGCGTGAGAATACGACGAAACTAAAATTCTCGTTTTCTTTTTTGGACAAGCATAAGGCACGTTCGTCATCGCCTTAACGGTTGCCTCAATATGCGCGGGAGTTGTTCCGCAGCAACCGCCCATAAGACTTGCCTTTGACATAAGCGTCATATTTCGGGCAAAATCGTCGGGTACAAGGTCAAAAACGGTCTTTCCGTTCTCCTCGCGAGGAAGACCCGCGTTAGGCTTGATCATAACGGGGACCGACGCGTATTCGAACAGCTTTTCGGCAACGGGCAGAAGAAGGTCGGGACCCACTCCGCAGTTAGCTCCGACAGCGGAGACTCCGAGTCCCTCGCAAAGCGCGACGACAGCGGGAACGTCCGCTCCCGTCATAAGCTTACCGCACGCATCAAACGCGCAGGACGCGAATATCGGCAAATTACAGTTCTCTTTAGCCGCGACGATCGCCGCCTTAAGCTCGTACGTATCCGTAAAGGTTTCAAAAAGCACGACGTCCGCTCCGGCCGCAGCTCCTATTTTAACGGTTTTTGCGAAAATTCTTACGGCATCCTCAAAATCAAGCTCGCCAAAGGGCTTGAGCAGCTTACCGAGAGGCCCTATATCGAGCGCGACGAATTTATCACCGCCGTACTTTGCTTCGGCGGCGCGCCTTTCATTATCGGCTATATTGACGGCGGCGTTTATCACGTCATGAAGCTCATCCTCGCCGTATTTTAGAATATTCGCGCCAAACGTGTTGGTGCAGACCACGTCACTTCCAGCGTCAAAATACGCTCTGTGTACCGCAGCTATCCGCTCGGGGTATTTTATATTCCATGTTTCGGGGAGCTCACCCGCGGCAAGTCCCGCCGCATGAAGGAGCGTTCCCGTTCCGCCGTCGAGAAAAAGACGGCGCTCTTTTAATATTTCGGTAATCCTCATACCGTTCTCCTGACTTTTATAATGAAAACATCTTGACCGACTTAACAGCCGTTCCGTTTTCGTATTCCGACACACGTCCGAGCGCGAAAAATCCGCACTCCTCACCCGATACGCGAACGAGCGTATCCACGGGTATGTCGGTATTTATTTTCTTTTGGTATATCTCGCAGCCCGAGCGGAAAAGTCTTTCGTAAAACGCGGGCAACACTACCTCTGGCAGCTCCGAAAACAACTCTCCGAGAGGTATAAGACGAGATTTTAACTCGTCCTCAGACATAGCGAACAGCTCGTCAACACTCGCCGCCGCGTCAAGCGAAAATCCGCAAGCCGAGGTCCTTACAAGGCTCGCCATCGCGCCCCCGCATCCAAGCTTTGCTCCAATATCGGCACAGAGCGTTCTTATATAAGTACCGCCCGAGCAATCGACGTCAAGAATATACTCGTCCGTCCTCTCGGTGGGTGTGCATTTAAGGTCAAATACCGTTATGGGTCTCGCCTTTCGTTCGACAGTCTCCCCCGCTCGCGCCATATCAACGAGCTTTCGTCCGCCGACCTTGAGCGCACTGTACATCGGAGGAACCTGCATTACTTCACCGACAAACTCGCGGCAAACGGTGAGGACTCTGTCGGCGTCGGGAATATCGCCCGACTCCGTCAGTATCTTGCCCGTTACATCCTCCGTGTCGGTCGTAATACCAAGCTTAAGCGTCGCACGGTAGCTCTTTCTGTCCGACGGAACGTACTCCGCGGCTTTCGCGGCGCGCCCGACGAGTACGACGAGCACTCCCGTTGCCATCGGGTCAAGCGTTCCCGTGTGTCCGACACGCTTCGTGCCGAACATACGTCTGACCTTATTTACTATGTCAAGCGACGTACAGCCCGCGTGCTTATTGACGATAAGCAGTCCGCAGGGCTCGGACATCAGAATCTCACCCATACCGAATATATAGGTTTGCCCTCGGATACGAAATGGGATTCATATTCGGTCATTACGTTATCCTTTGCAAGCTCCGTTGAGTGGAGATCTCTTGTTTGCATCTCAATTTTAAGGCCCGCCTCGGCGTACTGCTCGAGCGAGAAATCAAAAAGCCCCTCATTATCGGTCTTTTGCTTTAATATTCCTCCGGGTACAAGTATTTCCTTGTAGCGGTCAAGAAATGTCTTATAAGTAAGTCTTCTCTTCGCGTGTCCCTTTTTGGGCCACGGGTCGGAAAAGTTGATATAAATGCACTCAACGCTGTGAGGCGGAAAATACTCCGTAAGATTAGCGGCATCCGCTATGAAAACGCGGAGATTGTCGGGGCGCGTCTCGGCGGTCGCCTTTGTGCGTTCGATAGCAACGCAAGCGGCGTCTGACGAACGCTCCATAGCTACCAAGTTAAAATCGTGATCTTTCTCGGTAATTCCGACAGCGAATCCACCCTTACCTGCTCCTATCTCAAGATGGATCGGGCGCTTCTCGGGAAAATACTCGGCTATCGCCTTTTCGGGAGGATTGGGTATCAGATATTCGGCGCAGGCAGCGATCCTCTCCGCGCCGTGCTTCTTTTTTCTCATTCTCATAATTATTGTTCCTGAATTTTAATTTGTATGGTTTTTTGTTTTGTTTGCTGAAAAGACAAGCCAAAAATTAGTAACTACGTTACCAATTTTTAGCTTCTCTTTTCTAAGACGCAAAAAGGAGTTTCGCCCGTTGCGACGGGCGAACGGCGTGTCGCCCCCGGCTCACGAAAAACTTTTGAAAAAGTTTTATCAAAACTTTTAATAAGGCTTCGCCCTTAAACGTTAAACCTGAAGAGAACGATGTCTCCGTCCTTCATTACGTATTCCTTGCCCTCGCTTCTGACAAGTCCCTTCTCTTTCGCGGCGACCATATTTCCGCACGCGACGAGATCGTCAAACGCTATGACCTCGGCCCTGATAAATCCGCGCTCAAAGTCCGAATGTATCTTACCTGCCGCCTGAGGCGCCTTAGTTCCCTTCGTGATCGTCCACGCTCTGACCTCCTCGGGTCCCGCTGTCAGATAGCTTATGTATCCGAGCAGCGCGTAGCTCGCCTTGATGAGCTTGTCAAGTCCGCTCTCGGCGATTCCCATGTCGGCGAGGAACATAGCCTTCTCTTCCCCCTCGAGCTCTGCGATCTCAGCCTCGATTCCCGCGCAAACGGCAATTACAGCAGAGCGCTCCGTCTCAGCAAACGCCTTGACCTTCATATATGCCTCGTTGTCAGTCGGCTCCTCAGCCACCTCATCCTCGCTGATATTAGCGACGTAGATAACGGGCTTCATCGTAAGCAAGGGCGTATCGTAAAGACAAGCCCGCTCGTCCTCCGAGAGGTCCATAGTTCTCGCGCATTTGCCGTCCTCAAGAGTCTTATAGATCCTCTCGAAAAGGTCAAGCTCGGCGGCAAGTCCCTTGTCACCCTTCATAGCCTTCTTAGTTCTGTCGATACGGCGCTCGACCATTTCCATGTCGGAGAAGATAAGCTCCATATTGATCGTCTCAAGGTCACGCATAGGGTCAACAGAGCCGTCAACGTGAATTATATTGTCATCTTCAAAGCAACGCACGACGTGAATTATAGCGTCGCACTCTCTTATGTTGGACAGAAATTTGTTTCCGAGTCCCTCACCCTTGGATGCGCCCTTTACAAGTCCCGCGATGTCAACGAACTGAATGATAGCGGGGGTGTACTTCTTGGGGTCGTACATCTTCGCGAGTACGTCAAGACGGCTGTCGGGAACGGTAACGACACCGACGTTCGGTTCTATCGTACAGAACGGATAGTTCGCCGATTCAGCGCCCGCGTTCGTCAGCGCGTTAAAAAGTGTGCTCTTTCCCACGTTGGGGAGTCCTACGATACCTAATTTCATTTTATTTAATTCTCCTTTATTTTACAAGGTTTTTTCGCCTCGAAAATGCGTTACTTTACCATTACTGTACCATTTTTAACGATTTCCGAGCATTTTTAGGATACGATTTTTTGTAACTTCATTTTGAGGTGTACCGTCACTGTACCATTACTGCACCATTTTTTGTGGAGTAGTCCCCTCAAATTGCTTGATTGCTATGGACAAGGATTCGTCCGTTACGTGAACGTATCTGTCCATTGTGGTTTGGATACTCGCGTGACCGAGCAGCTTTTGCAGAACCTTTGGTTGAACGCCTCGCTCAATAGCTCTTGTTGCGTATGTATGACGGAGAACGTGCATCGAAAAACGCTTGATCCCCGCCTCGTCGCAGAGCTTGTAAAGATGTGTGTCATAGGAACTGTTCTTTGCCGGTTCTC
>JAZRUP010000196.1:0-2056 GCA_045652645.1 Eubacteriales bacterium
TTTGCAACCTCGAAAACATCGTCAAATCCGCAGCGGTGAAGTCCGCTTATTATGTAGTCTATATCGTCAAGTCTGTCAAACTGTCCGTAAAGCGCGGGGGCGGGAAGAGCTATTTTATATTTGTAGTTGTTGAAATCTTCAAGACTATCGTAAACAGATTGCTTTGCCTGATAGGGGCACATTCTTATACATTCGCCGCAATCTATGCAACGCTCGGTTCGAATTACCGCTTTTCCGTTGCGGACGCGTATTGCCTCTGTTGGGCAACGTTTTATACAATGAGTGCAACCTTTGCACAGTTCGGTGTTGAGTCTTACCGAATGCTGTACCGTTTTCATGGCTAAATTCCTTTCTTTAGATTTTAAGTATAACAAAACAGCTGTTATCGCGAATGACGTTATTCTGTTGATCTTTTAAGCAACGTTGAATTCCAGTGTGACCGTGGTTCCTTCGCCTATCACGGTGTCTATCTTAAGATCGTCGGAATAACGTTTCATATTGGGAAGACCCATACCCGCGCCAAAACCGAGAGATCGGATATTGTCTTTTGCCGTTGAGAAGCCTTCCTTCATAGCAAGTTCAACGTCGGGTATTCCGGGGCCGCGGTCCGCAAGAATTATCTGTATCCTGTCGTTCCATACGTTTACGTCCGCGCAGCCTCCGTCCGCGTGTATTACCATGTTTATCTCGCCCTCATACATAGCGACAGAAACACGGCGGATGGTGTCGGCATCGAAGTCCATTTGTCGGAGAAGCTTTTTTACTTGAACGGAAGCTTTACCCGCGGAGGTGAAATCGTTTCCGTCTATAGAAAAATGAAATCTAATGGGTTCACTCATAATTCTTTACACTGCCTCCTCTGAGCCCGTTTTCATAAAGTCTTCCGCAGGCTACGTACATTCTTTCATCGGTAGCGAGAAGGACCATACCGCTATCCTCTGCAAGCTCGATGATCTCGGCAGAGGGGATCTTACCTCTGACGAAAACAATGCATTTCATATCCATCATTTCGGCGGTTCTTACGACCTGAAGGTTGACAAGACCCGTGAGGAGCACTGCCTGTTCTTTGACATAAGCCAGGACGTCACTCATCATATCACTGCCGCAAGCAGAGTGGACCTCATTCTCAAGCTTATCCTCTCCGCAGAGGATCTTGGCATCGAGAAGCTCAATGATTTTGCTTATTTTCATATGTTTTTTATAACCTCCCGTCGGCGAGGGGGTATCTCCTTAAATGATTTGAATTCTTTTTCCGACTTTGTATACACTTTCAATTATACTACAAATTAGATCTTTTGTCTATATATTATTAAGAATAAAATAAAAATTGTCACATTTTTAACAATCGAGAACCCTTTTTTTGGATGATATGCACTTCAAAAAGGTGAAAAATCCTTGACAAGCTCGAATCTTTAATATATAATTAATCGAATGATTTTTTTGAGGTAAGCAAAATGACTGAATTCCTTAATATGAACGGAAATGTCTGCGAGTGCGGAAAGATCCATTCGTTTGATGTAAATAAGATAATCACGGGTAAGGGTGCCGTTAAAAAGATTCCGAACGCAGTTAAAGAATACGGAGTAAAAAAGGTGTTCGTTTTTTCGGATATAAACACGTACGAAGCGGCAGGCAGAACCGTTTGCGAGCTTTTGGGCGAGTCGGGTATCGCATATACAAATTATGTAATAAACAATACCGCGCTTGAGCCCAATGAGGAGTGTGTAGGCTCGGTCTTGATGCATTACGATACCTCTTGCGATTTTATAATCGCGGTAGGTTCGGGCGTTATCAACGATACGGGCAAGATCTTGAGCTCGATATCGGGCAAGCCCTATATGATAGTCGGAACGGCGCCCTCTATGGACGGATATGCGTCGGCATCATCATCGATGAACCGTGACGGAGTCAAGGTCTCACTTTCGACAAGAAGCGCTGATATTATAGTTGGTGACACCGACATAATGAAACAAGCCCCAACAAAAATGCTTGCGGCGGGACTTGGAGATATGCTCGCGAAATACATCAGCATTTGCGATTGGAGAATATCTAACCT
>JAZRUP010000197.1:0-3979 GCA_045652645.1 Eubacteriales bacterium
CCCAATAAAACATCCTTAAGCGGGGTTTGGGGTGGAACCCCAATAAAACATCCTTAAGCGGGATTTGGGGCGAAGCCCCATAATAATTATAAATCAACAAAGGAAAACAAATATGAAATTATTTGGATTTGGAAAATCTTATAAGCCCGACGGAGAGGTCGAGCTTCTCACGACCGTATATGATTTCGGTATGAGGTCGGTTATCGAGAGCATACTCCGTGATGCGGAGATGCCCTATCTTATAAAAGAAAGAAGCGGGTCTGTTCCCGTAGTTACGGGTTCATCCGTTTTCGGAACGGACTTTTTCGTAAAGAAGTCCGACCTTGAAGCCGCGACTGAGCTTATCGCTCCCTGCTTTGAGGAATCCGCGGAAAGCCCCGACAAGGACAACTGACAATGAAAGAAAAAATACTTTGTAAATACGGCGAGATAGTGCTCAAGGGAGGCAACCGAGGTAATTTCGAGAGTCTGCTTTTAAAGGAGCTTCGCTTCAGAGCAAGCAAATGCGGTCATTTCAAGGTCACGCACTCGCAGAGCGTTATTTTCATCGACCCGCTTGACGACGAGGCTGATATTGACGCTATGTTTGAGGCTGCGTCACGCACTTACGGAATAATCTCGCTCGCAAGGGCCGCTGAGTGCGACAAAACGCTTGAGGCTATCTGCGAAACGGCTAAGTCTTATCTTCCACGTTTTCTTGACGGAGTCAGGACCTTCAAGGTCGAATCCAAGAGAGCTGACAAGACCTTCCCCTTAAAATCGCTTGAGCTTTCGGCGCAGGTCGGGGGCGCTATCCTTTCCGTTTGCCCTCATCTTAAGGTAAACGTCAAGAACCCCGACGTCACGGTGCTCGTTGAGGTCAGAGGCGAGGCGGCTTACGTTCACGCGGGTCAGGTCAAGGGCGCGGGCGGTATTCCTCTCGGCTCGGGCGGACGCGGTCTGCTTCTGCTCTCAGGCGGTATCGACTCCCCTGTCGCTGGCTGTATGATGGCTAAGCGAGGGATAAAGCTTGAGGCGCTTCACTTCGAGTCCTTCCCCTACACGAGCCAACGCGCAAAGGAAAAGGTGCTTGACCTTGCGCGCCTTATGACAAAATACGTCGGCGGTATCAATGTCCACGTTATATCGCTTACACATATTCAGGAAGTCCTTATGAGGTCCTGCGAGGAGGATTATTTCACTCTCCTGCTCCGCCGCTTTATGATGACTATTGCCGAGCGTATTGCCCGTCAGAACGACTGCCGCGCGCTTATTACGGGCGAGAGCCTCGGTCAGGTGGCGTCGCAGACCATTGAGGCTATATGCGTCACGGATGCGGCTGTGAATATGCCCGTTTTCCGTCCCTGCATCGGTCTTGATAAAGAAGAGATAGTCACGGTCGCAAGACGTGTCGGAACTTTTGAGACGTCCATCCTCCCTTTCGAGGACTGCTGTACGGTATTCACTCCCAGACATCCAAAAACAAAGCCGACGCTCGAGAACGTCAAGGCTGAGGAAGCAAAGATAGATTTCGACGCGCTCGTTGAGGAAGCGCTCGCGACAGAAACGATAGAACGTATCAAATACGAAGCTTGAAGGTGACCTTTATGGAACAGAAATACTATAAAATGAATATCGCGGGGCTTGACAGATACCTTCCGATCTGCCCACTTAACGAAAAACTCAAAATAGCGGGCTTCGTTATTTTCGGCGACCCCGAGCTGACGACCGCTTGCGCAAAGGAGCTGCTTGAGAGAGCTCCCGAATACGATTATATGATCTCCGCCGAAGCCAAGGGTATCCCGCTCGTTCACGAGATGGCAAGGCTTGCGGGAAATCAGAAATATCTCCTTGCGAGAAAGGCTCCGAAGCTTTATATGACGGGGGTTTTTGAAGCCGTAGTCAAATCCATCACGACCGAAAAGATACAAAAGCTTTATCTTGACAAGGCAGACGCCGAGCTTATGAAAGGCAAAAAAATACTTATAGTTGACGACGTTATCTCCACTGGCGAGTCGCTTCGTGCCGTTGAGGAGCTCGTAAGCCTCGCCGGCGGTGAGATATGCGGCAGAATGTGTATTCTCGCCGAGGGCGATGCCGCAAAACGCGACGACCTCGTTTACCTCGAGGAGCTTCCCCTCTTCGATGCCGACGGAGATCCGCTTAAATAAAATTATCTTAATATACAGAAGGAAAAAAGCTATGGCAGAATTTTTAACATCTAACGACAAAAGAACGTTCTACTGCGGTGATGTTCCGGAAAGCGCGATAGGCTCGGACGTTTGCGTTATGGGCTGGGTACAGAGGCAGCGTGACCTCGGCGCGCTCATCTTTATTGACCTACGTGACCGTACGGGCATAGTTCAGCTCGCTTTTGACGATAAGACAGACCGCGAGATATTCGACAAGGCGTTCTCCTGCCGCGCGGAATATGTTGTCTGCGCTCACGGTACAGTTCGACGCCGCGATACAGTTAACCCCAACATTCCCACGGGTATGCTCGAAATTTACGTCAAGGACTTTAAGATACTCTCTGCCGCGCAAACACCTCCCTTTGAGGTGAACGACGCGAAGAAGGTCAAGGACGAGACGGCGCTCAAGTACCGTTACGTCGATCTCCGCCGCCCCGAGCTTCAGAGAAATATCAAGATGCGCCACGACATCGCTCGCATCGCGCGTGAATATTACTACGAAAACGGTTTCTACGAAATAGAAACTCCTATGATGATAAAGCCCACGCCTGAAGGCGCGCGCGACTATATCGTTCCGTCAAGGATCCACAAGGGCAGCTTCTACGCCCTTCCCCAGTCCCCCCAGATCTACAAGCAGCTTCTTATGCTTTCGGGATTTGACCGCTACATTCAGCTCGCGCGTTGCTTCCGCGTCGAGGACCTTCGCGCTGTCCGTCAGCCCGAATTTACACAGATAGACCTTGAGATGTCCTTCGCGACGCAAGAGGATATCATGCAGATGAACGAGGGCTTCATCAAGCGTGTTATGAAGGAAGTTATGGGCGTTGAGATCGAGACTCCGATGCTCCGTATGACATTTGCCGAGGCGATGGAAAAATACGGCTCGGACAAGCCCGACACGCGTTACGGTATGGAGATAATCAACATTTCAGACGCGGTTAAGGTCTCCGATTTCGTCGTATTCAAGTCCGCCATCGAGAACGGCGGAAGCGTTCGCGCTATCGTCGCGAAGGGCGGCGCGGCAACACTTACCCGTAAGGAGATCGACAAGCTCACAGAGCACGCCAAGGGGATCGGAGCTAAGGGTCTTGCTTACGTTCGTTGGGTAGACGAGGCTCCCGCTTGCTCTTTCGCTAAGTTTATGACCGACGCGGAGCTTGCCGCTATCTATGCGGCCGCGGGACTTGAACGCGGTGACGTTATGCTGATCTGCGCTGACAAGGATAAGGTCGTTCTTCCCACTCTCGGCGCGCTCCGTCAGATCGTCGCGAGAAAGCTCGACATGATCCCCGAGGGCAAATTCAACTTCCTCTGGATCACGGAGTTCCCCTTCTTCGAGTGGAATGAGGAGACGGGTCATTGGGATGCTATGCACCATCCCTTCACGATGCCGCTTGAGGAATGTCTGCCTTATCTTGAAAGCGATCCCGGAAAGGTACGCGCAAAATGCTACGATATGGTACTCAACGGTACAGAGCTTCTTTCGGGTTCTATCAGGATCACAGACTGGCAGCTTCAGGAGAAGATGTTCCGCGCGCTCGGACTCACTCCCGAGGAGATCGAGGCGAAGTTCGGATTCCTCGTTGAGGCTTATAAATACGGCGCTCCTCCCCACCGGGGCTAAGTCGGATCGTAGCCATGTCGTTCTGTGAGCCAAGGAGTTGAGGATTTAATTTGTCTTCCTAAGACCGCTTGGCCTCCGACTTAGAAGATGTTCCGCGCGCTCGGACTCACTCCCGAGGAGATCGAGGCGAAGTTCGGATTCCTCGTTGAGGCTTATAAATACGGCGCTCCTCCCCACGGAGGCT
>JAZRUP010000198.1:0-6899 GCA_045652645.1 Eubacteriales bacterium
GATAAAGGGCAAGACCGTCGGCGGACGGCTCGTGTTTGATGACCCCGAAGCGGACGTGCCGATGATACTTGACAACGCCGTTTGCAACGCTAATTTTGAGGTTTGGCAAAAGTCTCAAGACGTCTCGGAGCTTCACGGAATGGGAACGACGCTCGTCGGCGCGTTTATTATGACGGATCCACTAAGTGTTTGGTCTGTCAATGTCGGCGACAGCCGAATGTATCTTATGAATGAAGATAAGATAGGACAGATGACTGTAGACCATTCATACGTTCAGTATCTCGTTGACAAGGGAGAGATAACGCCCGCGGAGGCAGAGAAGAGAACAGATAAGAACATAATCACGAGAGCCGTAGGTATTTCTGTTCAGGTACAGCCCGACATAAAGCCTATCGGCGCGGTCGAGGGTGAGATACTCCTTCTTTGTTCAGACGGACTTTCAGGGATGCTCACGGCTGACGAGATACACGGAGTCGCTGTAAGACCGGGCGTATCTGTAGAGCAAAAGGTCAAAAAGCTTATTTCTCTTGCCAACGATGCGGGCGGTGACGATAATATCACCGTCGTTATTGCGGAGCTGTGAGTATGGACGTAACGAGATTGCCCGTCGGTTATATGCTTGGCGGAAGATATACGATAGTCAGCGTTGTCGGAGTCGGAGGAATGTCTGTCGTTTACGGCGCGTACGATATAAAAACAAATGAAACGGTCGCTGTTAAAATGCTTGACCTCAGTTCGTGCGCGACAGAGGAAGCTAAAGCCGAGGCGGAAAAGAGATTCGTTTCGGAAGCCAATATAATGAGCAAGCTTTCGCATACGAATATCGTAAATATTTGCGGAACCTCGGGCGAGGGTGAGCCGCCTTATGTCGTTATGGAGTACGTTGAGGCGAATACACTTAAGCGCAGGATCGAGGACTGCGGAGCGTTGACTTTTGAGGAAACGGTATATTATACGAAACAGATACTTGAAGCGCTTATACACGCCCACGAAAGGGGTGTCGTACACTGTGACGTAAAGCCGCAGAATATAATGCTTCTGTCCGACGGAAGTATCAAGCTGACGGATTTCGGTATTGCCAGAATGATAGATTCAGATGAAAATAAAGAATCCGATACAGCGGTAGGAACGGTATATTACATAAGCCCGGAGCAGGCATCGGGCAGACGTATCGACGGTCGCTCCGATATATATTCTGTAGGTGTTATGATGTATGAGATGGCAACGGGACGATTACCCTTCTCGGCGGAGGATACATCGGCGGTATCAAGAATGCATATCGAACAAAATCCGATGCGTCCGAAGGTGCTCGACCCCCAAATAAAAACGGGACTTGAGCAGATAATTCTTCACGCTATGGAAAAAATTCCGTTTTTGCGTTTTTCGGATGCGAGATCTATGCTTGACGCAATAGAAACTCTTGAAAACGACCCTGATACGGTGTTTGATTTCAACCGTCAGCCTGATGACGAGGATAACGGGAGCCATTCCCACTCGGAGGTCGATAATTCAGTTCCGGGCGCGAGCGGTTGGGTCTTTGCTCTCCTCGGTGTCGCTGCGGCGTTTATAATCGCGCTTATCGTTACGATGATTCTGATCTTTGCGCTGACGGGGGAAAGCTTGGCAACTGAACCTGTGGCTGACGCACTCAATAAAGGACTTGGTATTTATGGAATACAAATCTAACGGAAAAATAACCGCGCTTGTAGGCGGTATATATACTGTGGCGCTCGACGCCGGTGATACTCCTCTCTCTGCTCAGAGCGTGAGCTGCCGCGCCCGCGGCGCATTTCGACATTCGGGTGAAAGTCCGCTCGTGGGCGATACTGTAAGCGTTGTCTGGAACGATTCTGGCGACAGCTCGGGAATCGCTATCGACTCTATCGTTGATAGGCGCAATTCGCTTATACGTCCGCCTCTTGCCAATCTCGATATGCTGTTTGTAACACTGTCAGCGGCAAAGCCGGAGCCGTCGCTCTTTACGGCGGACAAGCTTATATCGATCTGCGAGTTCAACGGTATCGAGCCTTGTATCGTCATCGGCAAATGCGAGCTTGACACTGCAAGAGCCGAGGAGATCGAGAGAATATACACGCTTTCGGGATACAAAGTGTTTGTGCTCAGCTGCTTTGAGGATATTGGTATCGAATCACTCAAGGCTTATATAAGATCTACTCTTGAGGGTAAGATCATCGCGTTCGCGGGCGCTTCGGGCGCGGGAAAATCCACGCTGCTCAATAAGCTTTTTCCCGAGCTTAAGCTTATGACGGGTGACGTCAGCGCAAAAACGCAAAGAGGAAGGCATACGACAAGAACGGTCAATCTTTTCCCCGTTTTTGGCGGTTACGTTGCGGATACCCCGGGATTTTCGATGATAGATTTCGAGCGCTTTGACTTTTTTTCTAAAGAGGACCTGCCGGGTACTTTCAGAGAATTTGCCGACTGCATCGGCGAGTGCAAATATAAAAAATGCACCCATACCAAAGAGGAAGGGTGCGCGGTGCTAAGTAAGCTTCGTGACGGCAAGATCGCGCCGTCAAGACACGAGAGCTTTCTTGCGCTTTACGATATTTTAAAACAAAAACACGATTGGGATACGAAATGAGAGCGTTTATTTATACGGGCGGGGAGGTCTACCCCGATAATATAACCGAGCATCCTAAGGGGGACGATATCTGTATCGCCGCCGATTCTGGATACGCCAACGCGAAAAAGCTCGGTGAGCGAGTAAATATTTTCGTCGGAGACAGGGATTCGTATTTCGGCGAGATACCGAGTGATATAGAGCTTATAGAGCTTAAGCCCGAAAAGGATCTGACGGATACTCAGGTCGCGGTCGAGATAGCGCTTGAGAGAGGCGCCGACGAAATAATAATTATAGGAGGGCTTACAGGCAGACTTGACCATACCCTGTCAAATTTAGCTGTCCTTGAGGACGCGAAAATACGCAAATTCCACGCGTATATTGCCGACGGACGCAACCGTGTGCGCTTTATCCGAAACGACAGTCTCCTTATAGGAAGAAGCGGTTATAAATATCTCTCAATTATTGCGGCTGATGAAAAAGTCAAGGGCGTTGACATAAAGGGCGTTAAATATCCTCTTGAAAACGCAACGCTCAAGTCCAATCTCGGTTTCGCTGTCAGCAACGAGATAGAAAAGAACTGCGCGTTTATCTCGGTGCGCAAAGGCGGGCTTTACGTGATCGAGTCGGTTTGATCTATATTATAATTATGTTGGGGCACCGCCCCAAACCCCGCTTAAGAAACTTTCTTGTAGGGGTCGACGTCTCGGCGACCCGCTTGAGCCAAAGTTTTTGCGAGACTCTGTCTCGCACTCTGCTTAAGGAACTTTTTGAGAAAAGTTCCTTAAGAATCTTCAAAAACTTTTGAAAAAGGGGATTTATTAAAGGCATTATAAACTTTTCTCCCTCCGCTCGGTCGCGGAGGGCGATTTTTTATAAGGCTTTATAGCACGTCGGGGCTGACGGTCTTACTAAAAGTGAAATAAGCTTCGGCACCCCGACTTGTCGCTATCGCATCCGCTGATGATGACAAGCTTCGCAGTCATCATTTGCGCGGAATTATAGAATTTTTATTCGCACTGATTCATTCTTCATTCTGCACTCTGCATTCCTTTCACATCATCTTATCGTGCAGCTTTTCGAGCGCGCCTTTTTCGATCCTGCTGACATACGAGCGGGAAATACCGAGCTTTACGGCTACCTCGCGTTGAGTCAGCGGTTTACCGCCGTTAAGTCCGTAACGCAGGACTATTATCTTTCTTTCGCGGTCGTCAAGCGCGGTCTTAACGAGCCCGACAGCTTTTTTTGACTGTATCATTCGGTCGAGGCGCTCGTCGGAATCGTCCTCGGCACAGATGACATCTATGTAGGTCAGCGGATTGCCGTCGCGATCAACGTCTATCGTATCGTTGATCGAAACCTCGTTATTTAGCTTTTTTTGGGAACGGAAATACATAAGTATCTCATTCTGAATACATCTTGCGGCGTACGTTGCAAAGCGCGCGCCGTTTTTATGGTCGAACGAATCCACCGCCTTTACAAGTCCGATAGAGCCGATGGATACAAGATCTTCCTGATTCTTTGCGGTTGAATAGTATTTCCTTACGATATGTGAAACGAGTCTGAGATTATGCAGTATCAGCTCTTCTCGCGCGCTTTCGCTTCCGTTTGCCATTTCAATGAAGCATTCTTCCTCGCGTTCATGCGATAGCGGCTCTGGGAAATTTTGCGGAGTTTCGATCCCGAGTATCATATGGGCGAGTTTGCCGAAAAGGCCTAAAATGAAAGAAAACATAAAGATCTCCGTTTCGATTTTTTGTTTTAATATATGAAGCCTCTGCTTGTCAGTATTCTATATTCCGTATGAGCGTTTTATTTGTTTTATTGCCGCCGCCAGAACATCGATATGTTCTCTTTCGTTAAACGTACCGAAGCTGACACGGACGGCGCCGCCCAATGGAGTTTCAAGCGCTTTATGACCGAGCGCCGCGCAATGATAGCCTCCTCTGACACAGATACCGTACTCACCAAGCTCTGAAGCAAGGCGATCTGAGGGGATCCCGTTCACGTTAAAAAGAATAACGGAGCCGGCCTCGGTCGGCTCATACACGGTTATGCCGCCTATGCGGAGGAGCGACTCGCAGGTATAATGCCAAAGGGATATGTCTTTTTCACGAATTTTGTTGACACCAAGCTCCGATACGGCTTTTATTCCCTCGGCAAGTCCCGCGATAGCGGGGGTCGGGAGCGTTCCGGTTTCGTATCTTTCGGGCGGTAGCTCGGGCATTGTCGGGTCGAGCGAATTGACACCGTTACCGCCCTCGAATATAGGATAGGGCAGGGCATTTTCTCCAAGGCAGAGAGCGCCGCAGCCCTGTATGCCGTAAAGCCCCTTGTGCCCGGGAAGGCAGAGTGCGTCTATATTCATATCCTTCATATTTAACGGAATATGTCCCGCCGATTGCGCTCCGTCAACGGCGAAAATTATCTTATGCCGTCGGCAAAGCTCACCTATCTCTCCGATGGGGAGCACCGCCGACGTTATATTCGGCGTATGCGCGCAGACTATCATTTTCGTGTTAGGACGAATCAGCCTTTTTATCGACGGAATTATTTTGTCGGCAGGATGAGTTTTGAATATATCGTATCTTATACCGTGGTTTATTGCGAGGTCGTAAACGGGACGCCAAACAGAATTATGCTCCATATCGGATATTATAACGTGGTCGCCACGTCCGAGAGTTCCTTTTATCAGCATATTGAGGGCGTAGGTAGTGTTCTCCGTGAAGATTACGTTTTCCGGTTTATCGAGTCCGATAAAACCCGAGAGAAGCTCACGGCACTCGTATATTTTATTCGCGGAGGCGAGAGCAAGCTCATGAGAGCCTCGACCGGGATTGCCGCAGTAGGTCTCAATACAGCGGTTTACCTCGGACACAACGGCTCTCGGCTTCGGGAAGGTCGTCGCGGCGTTGTCGAGATATATCAAACTCTATCACCTCCTTTAAGGTATCGGCGAACGCCGATATTTCCGTCCTGAAGTACGGTCTTAACTTGATTTTCGTACTCACACGGGTAGCGAACGCCGTATGCGCACCCTCTTTTTGCTTGCTCCGAATCGAGCTTTATGACCTCCGCGTAAAGCCCGGCTACGGTCAGAGCCTTTTGTGCCTTCATAGCGTATGTCAATGATGCCAGCGTTGCTGTGCAGTAATCGTTATATATATAATTTTTCATAGCTTTTCCTTTCAAATGTAAATGGTTTCGTACAATGTCAGTATATGCCGAAAAAAGCCGTACTGACAGCGAGAGATACGAGAAAAGCTAATGTCGCGCGAATTACGGAAAAAAGGAAATATTTTTTGAATACAGTGCCTGCGGGACACGCGGAAATCACCTGAAAATGAACGCTGAAGCCCGAAAAACCAAGGAAAAGGGCGCAGAGCGGCAGGGAGAAAGAAATACCGAGCTTGCTTGCGGAGGCGCAGCCGCCCGAAAATTCAAGTATTCCGCCAATGAAGGCAGATATGGCGTCAGGCGCGTTTTCGGGGACAAAAAGTTCGGTGAGGGTTGCCGTCAGTGTCGAGAAAAACACGATATAAGCTGTAATTTTAAGCGCTGAGATGGCTGATGATGATATTGCGTTAACGGTTGTTTCGGTTATTTTTATTTTGCTGTCATTTGTTCGATGATATGAGTTTATAAGCGGATCATTTCGTTCAAGTCTGTTCCAAATTGCGCCTATCGTTAGTGAGAGGAATAGTATGAGCAGATATAGAAAAATACCGAGCTTTGTATTGCCTAACATATTGCTGCCGACTGCGTTTATAACAAATGCGGGGCTTGGGAGGCTAGCTACGCCTATTATAAGCTCAAACTCTCGCCACGTCAGCGCTCCTCTTTTGTAAAGCTCCGATGCCGTGATAACCCCCACAGGGAAACCGCAGAGTGCGCCGAGAACAACAGCCGCCGATGCCGACGGCGACGTTTTGAGGAACATTGAGAGCGGTTTTCCAAGCGTGCTTCCTATAAGCTCGCCGCCGCCCGATGCGACGAGTATTCCCGACAGGACCATAGAAGGGAACACCGATGGTATGACCGACTTTGCGGCAAGTGAAAGCGAGCGTAAGACCGCGTCCGACGCGGTATTCGCGTTTATTATAAAAAACGCGAGAAGAGCAAGGAGTGCGACGGTCAATGCCGTCGAGCCTATGATCGACC
The DNA here is from genome assembly GCA_045652645.1 of Eubacteriales bacterium. Lineage (GTDB taxonomy): Bacteria > Bacillota > Clostridia > Oscillospirales > CAG-272 > RGIG3994. Next base: position 6,746 of record JAZRUP010000198.1, read on the forward strand.
TTATCTTTTCCCTAATGTCTGTCATTACGTCACCGCCTTTTTCATAAATATATTACTGTGAAATATGAATCTATGACTTGGGGTGCTTGTTGCTTATGGATAAAAATAAAAAAAGCTTTATAGGGCATATTCTGAATGACCGAGACGGGGAATA
>JAZRUP010000199.1:0-13230 GCA_045652645.1 Eubacteriales bacterium
TGATATGGACTGTTTCAAGTCCGTCGCCGCCGAGCTTTTGTATTATCCTCGTTTTTACGGATACGTCAGGGATGGCGTTAAGCGCGCTGAGCGCGATAAAATCGCTTTTGCCCTCAAGAAAACCGTCAGCTAATTCATCGAAATATTTTTCGTCTTCTCTGACCGAGTCCGAGAGCCGTTTCGCCGTTTTTACTACGGACGGATTTATCGACTTAAGCTCGGGGATGACCTTGAGCCTTATGATATTTCTCGAGCAGTCGGCAACGGCGTTAGTGGAATCGACCACGTATTCGACGGAATTTTCCTCGCAATATGAAAGGATCTCAGCCTTACTCATTCCGAGTATCGGACGGATAACGACTCCGCTCTCAATTTCTCTTACGGGTGGGATACCTCTTATTCCTTTAAGTCCGCTTCCGCGGGTAATATTTAAAAGGAGAGTTTCAAGATTGTCGTCGGCATTGTGCGCTGTCGCGAGGATCTCGATACCGTTTTCCTTCATTATTTTATTAAAAAAGTCATATCTCACGCGTCTTGCGGCGGTCTCAAGCGACTCTCCGCTTTCCTTGGCGATAGTCGGCAGGTCAGCAACGAGAGAAAAGAGCTTGACGCCGTATGAGCTTGCGATCTTTTCACAAAATTTCAGGTCGCGCTCGTGCTCGTTCTCGCGTATCAAATGGTCGATATGCGCGGCGTATATAGGAGCGCCCGTAAGCTCTCTCCACTTGACGAGAAGGGAAAGCAGCGCCGCCGAGTCAGGACCTCCCGAAAATCCGAGAAGAATGGGGGCGTCTTTCGGCTTTCCCGAAAGTATATCGGGAGAAACAAATCCGCAGTTGAACAGCTGTTTATCCGTCATTTTGGCATATTTGGATTCTGATCGTCAACGATCGTGCGGAACTTCGTGTATTTCGGCAACCATCCGAGCTTGACTGTGCCAAGCCCTCCGTGACGGTTCTTAGCTACGACGACCTCGCATATAAGGCTGTCGGATTCCTTGTCGATCTCTTCCTTATAATAATCCTCTCGGTAAAGGAAGAGGACCATATCGGCATCCTGCTCGATAGCGCCCGATTCACGAAGGTCGGAGAGCATCGGCTTCTGCGACGTTCTGCCCTCAGGCTTACGCGAGAGCTGTGACAGACACATTACGGGAACATTGAAGTCCTTCGCGAGTATCTTGAGAGAACGGGAAATATCTCCCATTTCGTTAACTCTGTTCTCGATCCGTTTGTCACTTTGCATAAGTCCAAGATAGTCTATAACAACAAGACCAAGCTCGCCGCGTTTTCCGTTTTTGCCTATTTTGTTCATTTCACGTCTGAGCTTCGCGCGGATACTTGTGACGGTTGATTCGGTCGAATCGTCGATGAGTATCTCGCAGCCGGCGAGCTTTGTCGCGGCGACGCCTATCTTTTTGAAGTCCTCGTTCGACATATCCCCCGTACGGAAACGGTGGCTGTCTACCATCGCCTCTGTTGAGAGCATTCTCGTTACGACCTGCTCCGCGCCCATTTCGAGAGAGAAGATACAGACCTTCTTGCCTGTGGATGCGGCAACGTTGGCGGCGATACCGAGCGCAAAGCTCGTCTTACCCATACCGGGACGCGCTCCGAGTATTATAAGGTCGGATTTACCCATTCCGGTAAGAACGTTGTCAAGCCCGGAGAATCCCGTCATAACGCCTTGAAACGCGTTTTTATCCTGCTTGAGTATCGAGAGATTGTCGAAAACGACGTTCATAACGTCGCGGATGTGTCGAAGTCCTCTTACGTCGCGCCCCTGGGCTATTTCGTAAAGTCTGCTCTGGGCGGAGTCGAGTATATTTGTAACCGAATCGTGCTCTGAGAACGCGTCGTCGGAGATATGTCCCGCCGCGTTTATAAGCTGGCGGAGAGTGCTCTTCTCCTTTATTATGCGAGCGTAGTCCTTTATGTTCATTGAGTTCGGGACTATTTCGCTGAGCGTTAAGATATAGTCCTGGCTGCGTTCCTTATCGTAAACTCCGTTTTTGACGAGAGTGTCGATGAGGGTAACGGCGTCGATCTCGTGATTCTCATTGAAGAGCCGCTTCATCGCGGCGTAAATATGAGCGTGATCCTCAAGGTAGAAATCGTCCTCAAACAAAGTTGAGGCTACCTCGCTGAGTGTCTGCGGATCTATAATGATGCAGCCGAGAAGCGATTGCTCCGCGATTATTGACGATGGAAGCTGACGGGTCAGCTCTTCTTCATAAGCTCTTGCCATAATATTACTTGTCGCTGACGGACACGTTTACTTTACCCGAAATTTCGGTGTAAAGCTTAACGTCGATAGAGTAAACACCGAATGCCTTGATGGGCTCGGACAAGCTGAGCTTGCGTTTGTCGATAATGATACCGTGTTGCTTTTCAAGTGCTTCAACGATATCCTTTGAGGTGACGGAGCCGTAGAGTCTGCCGTCGGTGCCTGCCTGCGCCGTTATTTTGACCGTGACGGTCTTGAGCTTTTCGGCAAGGGCATTTGCCTCAGCCTTTTCGACCTCGATCTTATGAAGCTTTGAGGCTTCCTTGTTCTTTATTTCATTCATAACCTTTGCGTCTGCGGGTGCCGCGAGCTTTTTGGGAATGAGAAAATTACGGGCGTAACCGTCCGATACCTCTTTGATCTGATCCTTTTTGCCCTGACCCTTTACGTCGGCAAGAAATACTACTTTCATTTTTTATTATCCTCCGGAAATTTAATATCTTTATTGTTTATTGCTTTTGTTTAAGCTGTCAAGATAGCTGTCGATAGCATCTTTAAGTCTTGTCGTTGCTTCAAGCATACCGATACTGTCGATCTGAGCGCCGGCGGCATCAAAATGCCCTCCTCCGCCAAGGCTTTCAAGAATAAGCTGTACGTTTATCGTGCCGTTGGAGCGAGCCGATATGTTAACGGCGCCGCCAATGTCTACGAGAGCAAAAGCCGCGTCGATACCGCGTACCGTTAAAAGCCTGTCGGCCGCTTTTGCCGCGGCAATACGGTCCGCGGGAGTTCCGGTGCCGTCGGATTTTGTTATCGCTATCCGTTGCTTGTACGTTATAACGTCTCCGCCGAATTTAGCCTCCGCGAGATACGAGCCGAATTCCTCGTTAAAGAAAGTTCGGGCGATTTCGGAGTTTGCTCCCTCTCCGCGCAGATAAAGCGCCGCGCCGAAGGTCCTTGTGCTTGTGCTTCTCGTGAAATTCTGGGTATCGACCATAATTCCCGATAGCATTACGTTTGCTTCTTCTTTATTAAGCGTTCCGACGGGAACACCTTGTTCAAGTATTTCCGCGACAAGCTCGCACGCCGACGAAGCGGCAGGATCGATGTAGGGCGGGTCGACAACATTGTCGGGCATCTCATCGTTTTGCCTGTGGTGATCTATAACATAGATGGTCTTTGCGTGCTCCGCGATCTCCGGGGCTTCTATTATTTTGAAATTATTTGCGTCAACTATGATGAGAAGCGTTGACGGCGTGAGCATATCTATCGCGGATGCCCCGTCTATAAACATATGTTCATATTCTTCAAGCGATTCGAGACGCTCTGTTGATATCTTGAAATTTTCGTGTTCGGTGTCGATTATTATTTTACACTCAACTCCGCAGAACAAAGCAAGTCTTGCAACGCCTATACATGCGCCGATAGAGTCAAAATCGGGATTTTTGTGCCCCATAATGAGAACCCTTGACGAAGAGCATATAAGAGAGCAGAGCTTGCTGGAAATAACTCTTGATTTAACACAGGTACGCGTTTGTATGGTCTTCGTTCTGCCGCCGAAGTATTCAAGACCGTTTTTGCTTTTGATAGCGACCTGATCGCCGCCTCTTTGCAAAGAAAGGTCCAAAGCCGCCATAGCATCTCTTTCTACAGCCGACAGATCGTAGGAGTTTGTTTCGGGGTCGGGAGTTGCCGAGGAGATACCTATTGAAACCGTTATTGGCATTGAGTTGTCATCATCGTTAAGACGAATCTGACGGATATCGTCAAGGATCGAGAATTTGTTGGCAATACATTCATTAAGCTTTTCCTTGGTGAAGAACATAATGTAGCTGTCCCTGTCATATTCTCTTAATACTGCGTTAAGTCCGGATGCCCAATTTTTCAGCATCGTTTCAATATCGTTTGTAGCCTGACGGTAACTTATTTTTGCGTATTTTGCAAGCTCATCGAGATTATCCACCGTGATGTAAGCAACAGCGGGGAGGGTACGCTCCATAAGCTCCGTTGCGCGGACAAGCTCAGTCGTGTCGTCAAACGCGGTCATATAAAAATCGCAAAGCTCGTTTTTTATCTGAGTCTTTACCTTGAAGCAGGAGATGTTATAGCTTTTTTCTCCGTATTGAAAGATCGTTCCTCCGTTTTCGGAGTTTGAGAGCAGCTTTTCTTCCGTGAGATTGCAAAAACCATACATACTTGTGCCTATCGCGGAATCACCGAGAGAAAAATCCTCGGCAAGACGGTCGTTATACCAAATGATCTTTCCTTTTCCGTCGGTAAGGAGAAGAGGGGTGTTTATTTGAGAAATAAGATCCCTGAGCGCGTTTCCGTTTGAGCTTATATGCGCTTCCGCGGCGCTTTTTGCCTTCTGATGATGATAGATAGAAAAAGAAATAAAAGCGACGGCAACGAGGTATACCGCAAGGAATATAAGTCCCGTTACGGCGGAATCTATATCTGCTCCTTTCGAAATGAAGATGTGCGCGGCGAAACAGATTATACCGATCGTGATCGCCCATATTAACGCGGTATAGTCATTTGATTGGCGATTGCTTTTTTTGTTGTTATTGTTGTTTTGCATCTTACCCTCCGTGATTTTGGTTTGTGTCGGCTTTTGTTTTCCTCGTAAAACAGATATCTTGGTAGTGCTGATATAGACATGGCAACCGATGAGTGAAACAGAAATAATAGCAATATTTAGGTGATAAAGAAAAAATGCACACTAACGCATTTTACGTTATTATAATATTATAACATAAATTGAAGCTTTTGTAAACACCGATTTCAATGTTTAGGCATATTTTTGATAAATTTGAAACAAAAAATATAAAAAAACATTAAAAAATATTTTATAAACTATTGCAAAAAGGAAAAAAGTGTGGTATAATACACCTACAGTCATTGAGAGTGGGCGAGAGTCCACTCTCAAGTTTTTAGAAATAATAATCAAAAAAGGATCAAAGAAATGGCGAAAAATATTGCGGCAACCGTTCGCGAATTGCTTTTACCGACGGCGGAGAAGCTCGGATACGTTCTTTGGGACGTCGAATATCTCCGCGAGGGCGCGGACAATATTCTGCGGATCACGATCGACGGCGAGAACGGAATAAATATTGAGGACTGCGAGAAGATGCACCGCGCGATAGACCCCGTGCTTGACGAGGCGGATCCCATAGATCAGGCTTATACGCTTGAGGTCAGCTCGCCGGGGCTCGGACGTCAGATAAAAAACGAAACACAGGCGTCGTATTGCCTTGGGCAGGAAATAAACGTAAAGCTTTACGCGCCCGATGAAAAGGGAAGACGAGCGCTTCGCGGAGTCCTTAAGGAATACGCGAACGGAAGCTTCACTTTCGAGTCGGCAGACGGCGACATTACTCTTGAAACAAAAAAAGCGGCAAAGATATCTCTTGCCGACGATGATTTTTAATAAAACAGACGGAATCAGATAAACAGTAGATTGAAAGGAAATTTCTGAAAAATGAACAAGGAATTTTTTGCGGCGCTCGACCTTCTTGAAAAGGAGAAGGGAATAAACAAGGAATATATGCTTGAAAAGATCGAGGCGGCGCTCACGGCAGCTTACAAAAAGGAATACGGAAACAATACCAACGTAAGAGTTGTTCTCGACCCCGTTAAGGAGGATGTCAAGGTGTATCAGCAGAAGCTTGTTGTTGAGACAGTTGAGAATCCTACCTCCGAGATATCACTTGAGGATGCTAAAAAGATCAGCAAGCGTTATGATATCGGCAAGGTGTACGAGATAGAGGTAAAGACCAAGAATTTCAGACGTCTTTCCGCGGCGGCGGCAAAATCTGTTATAATTCAGGGAATACGCGAGGGTGAACGACGCGCGGCGCAGGAGGTCTACGAGAGCAAGCGAGAGGAGATCATCACGGCAACCGTCAGCAAGATCGACCGTGAAACGGGCAACGTTCTGCTCGATACGGGAACAGGCTTTGCTACACTTTTGAGGTCAGAGCAGATCCCCGGCGAGCAGTTTAATTACGGGGACCGCATAAAGGTCTACGTTATAGAAGTAAATAAGGAGAGCCGAGGTCCCCTCGTAACTCTTTCGCGAAATCATCCGGGACTTGTCAGACGTATGTTTGAGCTTGAGATCCCCGAGATCGCTGACGGTATAGTTATGATAAAGAGCGTAGCTCGTGAAGCGGGCTCGAGAACTAAGATCGCGGTTTATTCAAGAGACGAGGACGTCGATCCGATCGGAGCTTGTATCGGTAACCACGGAATGCGTATCGGCGGAATCGTTGATGAGCTTCGCGGCGAGAAGATAGATATAGTAAAGTACAGCGAGGTCCCCGAGGAATTCATAGCGGCGGCGCTTTCTCCCGCGTCGGTCAATTCGGTAACGATGATCGGGGAGCGTTCCTGCAAGGTAATAGTTGACAACGATCAGCTTTCTCTTGCTATAGGCAAGGAAGGACAGAACGCAAGGCTTGCAGCAAGACTTACAGGCTGTAAGATAGACATCAACGCGGAATGAAAAGCAAAAACATATCGGGCGCGAAAGTAAGAAAGATACCGATGCGCCAATGCCTTGGCTGCTCGGAGCACAAGCCGAAGAACGAGCTCCTCAGAGTCGTGCTCTCTCCCGACGGAGAGGTGTCGCTTGATTTTACAGGCAAGAGATCCGGAAGAGGCGCGTATATCTGCCGCGACGTCAAATGCCTTAAAAAAGCGCAGAAGAGCCGTCGGATAGACAAGAGCCTTGACAAGGAAATACCCGACGAGGTATATGAGAAACTTGCCGAGGAGCTTGAGGGCGATCAAGAATGAACGAGAACGTAAAAAAGCTTCTTATGACGGTAGGGCTCGGAGCGAGAGCGAGAGCGATCGTTTGCGGGACCGATCAGATATGCGACGCGCTTCGTAACGGAAAGAAGAAACTGTTTATAGTTATTGAGGCGAGGGATACGTCTGATAATACTCACAAAAAGCTTACCGACAAATGCGCGTATTACGGAGTCAGGCTTGAGAGAGTTGACGCCGATACCTCGGAGCTTGGGCACGCGGTAGGAAAAAGCTCCGCTGTTGCCGCTGTGGGAATAACCGATGCGGGAATATCACGCGCGGTTGAAATAAAGCTTAACGAAGCAAAAGAAAAATAAACGCAAAAAACATTACACAAACACAAAGGGGATCGTAGATTAAATATGGCTCAAATTCAGTATAAGGTAAATCAACTTGCTAAGGATCTTAATATTAAGACAAAGGACATAGTGGATATCTTGTCCGGTGCGGGGATCGAGGTAAAAACTCAGAAAAATCTCGAACCGGATGAGTTTGGCGTGTTTCTCAATCTTATCACGCAGGCGAATCAGATCAATGATATCGATAGATATCTTGACGGTGAAACTTATATCCCCTCAAAGATAAAGGAAGAGGAGAAAGTTAAGGCAGAGGCGAAGAAGCCTGAGCCGAAGCCCGAGGTCAAGACAGAGGCGAAGAAGCCCGAGCCGAAGCCGGAGGTCAAGGCAGAGGTGAAGAAGCCCGAGCCGAAGCCGGAGGTCAAGACAGAGGTGAAGAGCCCCGCGCCTCATCCGCAGAATCAGACTAATAACAATCAAAGATTCAACCAAAAGCCTCAGCAGGGTCAGCGCCAGACTCAGTATGGAAATAACAGAGAACAGTATCAGCAAAAGCCTATGGGAGCGCAGCAAAAGCCCCAGGGCGGTCAGCAGTTCAGAGATAAAGAGGACAATTCACGCGCGCCGAAGGAAAAATTCCAGCCGCAGATCATCACAAGAGCGCAGACTCCTAAGGGAACGGTCCAGCAGCAGAAGGGCGCTACGCGTGTTGTCGATACGAGAGGCTCAAGCGTAGACCTTTCCAAGTACGATGAGCGTCTTGACAATTTCGTGCCCGATTCCGTACGTGACGTAAAGGGAGGCAATACGAAGCTCAAGAAGGTTGCGGGAAGCAATCGCGCGGTGTCGCAAAAGGATGTCGGAGGTAACCGTATGCCTCTTTCGAAGGACGCGAAAAACAAAGCAAACAAGAAGAATCAACAGCCTGTCAAAAAGCAGCCGCTTCACGTTGAGCTTCCCGAGGAGATAACCGTCGGCGAGCTTGCGTCGAGACTTAAGGTCACAGCGGGAGAGGTGGTTAAACGCCTTATGCTTCAGGGCATTATGGCGTCCGTTAACCAGTCGATAGATTACGATACGGCATATTTTATTGCCGATGAGCTTGGCGCTATCGTCACAAAAGAGGTCGTGGTTACTATCGAAGATAAGCTCTTTGACGAAAAAGAGGACGCGCCCGAGGATCTCGTGGAGAGAGCTCCCGTCGTTTGCGTTATGGGTCACGTTGACCACGGTAAAACATCACTTCTTGACGCTATCCGTAACACAAAGGTCACATCGGGTGAGGCCGGAGGTATTACGCAGCATATCGGCGCTTACCGCGTAAACATTAACGGAAAGGATATTACTTTCCTTGATACGCCCGGACATGAGGCGTTTACGGCGATGAGAGCGAGAGGCGCGCAGGCAACGGATATAGCTATCCTCGTTGTTGCCGCCGATGACGGCATCATGCCCCAGACCATTGAGGCTATAAACCACGCAAAGCAGGCGGGCGTTCAGATAATCGTCGCTATCAATAAAATGGATAAACCTACGGCTGATCCGGACAATATTATGCAGGAGCTTACAAAATACGAGCTCGTTCCCGAGGAATGGGGCGGCGACGTTATGTGCGTTCCCGTGTCTGCGCTGACGCATATGGGTATTGACGATCTGCTTGAGAATATACTTCTTATAGCGGAGGTCCAGGAATATAAGGCAAATCCCAACCGCCGCGCAAAGGGAGTTATTATCGAGTCGAAGCTTGATAAGGGAAGAGGCCCCGTTGCTACTGTTCTGGTTCAGAACGGAACTCTTCGACCGGGAGATATAGTTATCGCGGGTACGGCTGTCGGACGCGTACGTTCGATGACCGATCACACGGGTAAGCCCGTCAAGATAGCGGGTCCGTCCGTTCCCGTTGAGCTTATGGGTCTTGCGGAGCTTCCCTCGTCCGGTGACGACTTTATGGCGGTAGAGGATGAGAGAATGGCGCGTGAGCTTGCGGAGCAGAGAAAGAATGCCGCTAAGGAAGCGGAATTCAAGGCAAACAGCCGCGCATCCCTCAATGACCTCTTCGCTCAGATGGCAGAGGGCATCAAGAGCCTTAACGTCATCGTTAAAGCGGACGTTATGGGTTCGGCGGAGGCGGTCAAGCAGTCGCTCGAGAAGCTCACTAACGAGGAAGTCAAGGTCAGCGTTATCCACAATGCCGCGGGCGGTATTACAGAGGGAGACGTTACTTTCGCAGCCGCTTCAAACGCTATCATAGTCGGATTTAACGTACGTCCCGACAAGGTAGCTATCGACAGCGCGGAGCGTCAGGGCGTTGAGATACGTACGTACCGTGTAATCTACGACTGTATCGAGGAGATCACAGCCGCTATGAAGGGAATGCTTGCTCCCAAATTCCGCGAGGTCATTAACGGTCACGCGGAGGTCAGACAGACGATCCACGTTCCGGGAGTCGGAACTATCGCGGGATCTTACGTTCAGGACGGTAAGATCGGACGAAACAATCAGATCAGAGTTCTCCGTGACGGTATCGTTATTTTTGAAGACAAAATATCGTCGCTTAAGAGATTTAAGGATGATGTCAGAGAAGTCGCTACAGGATACGAATGCGGCGTAGGACTTGAAAAGTTCAACGACATCAAGATAGGAGATATTCTCGAGGCTTTCTTCATGGAAGAAATAAAGCAGTAAAAAATCAAGCTTCTTTTCGGAAAAAACGCCGAAAAGAAGCTTGAGAATGAAAATATTGACCATAAATCCCAGATGTTTATTCAAAAAAAACACGGTGTACGATTGACAAAAAAAACACAATGTGTTATAATGTATTAAATTGCAGTATATTTTTTGAAAAAAATTGGTATTTTTGATGGGGGTACCCCCATCAGTGCTTTTTGAAGCCTTTGGCTTCAAAAAGCACTGATAATAAATAACATTAGGCTTATAAACAAAGCGAAAGCTTTAATATAAATGTTTCAGAAAGGAAAATAAAGGGTAAGGAAATGAATTCAAAAACTTTATTATATATTTTGAAAAGAATTCTTCTCGCGCTTTTGACTATCTGGGTAGTTATTACGGTTACGTTTTTCGTAGTACATATGGTTCCCGGCGGACCTTTTAACTCCGAAAAGGCGATAACTCCCGAAGCTAAGGCGGCGCTTGAAGCAAAATACGGACTCGACAAGCCCCTTTACGAACAGTATTTTACATATTTGAAGGATATAATAACGAAATTTGATTTTGGCCCATCGCTAACCTCGAGAGGACGTGACGTTATTGATATTATCGGTGACGGAATGAAGACGTCGGCTCTTCTCGGAATTATTGCGGCGGGAGCGGCTCTCGTTGTGGGCGTCGTTCTCGGTGCTGTCGCGGCACTAAGAAGAAATAAAGCGATCGACCGTGTTATAATGGTCGTGACTACGGCATTTATATCAATGCCCTCGTTTATTATGGGAACTTTGCTTCTTTTGCTGTTTTCAAAAATATTGCCAACGTTCGGAGATACCGCCGCAGGTCTTATTTTACCGACGATAACGCTCGCGCTTTATCCGACGGCTCATATAACCCGTCTTACCCGCTCGTCTATGCTTGACGTTCTTGGACAGGATTATATCAGAACAGCTAAAGCAAAGGGAGTGTCCGGTGTGAAGATAATATTCGGACATGCTCTTAAAAACGCGTTGATCCCCGTTATTACGTACGTAGGTCCTATGCTTGCTTACATTGTTACGGGATCTCTCGTCGTTGAAAGAATTTTCGGTGTCGCGGGTGTCGGACGTGCGTTTGTCAGCAGTATTACCGACCGTGATTACCCTATGGTTATGGGAACTACGATCATTCTCGCGAGTCTTATAGTAATTATGAACCTTATAAGTGATATACTTTATAAGGTCGTTGACCCGCGTATAACGCTTGAGTAAAGGAGGAAAGTATCGTGAAAAAGAACCCTTTCAGCCTTCAGCCGAATCTTGATGCTTTTATTCCCGCAACCGCGGAAGAGAAGCAATATATGGTCAAGATGCGTCCCGCATCTACCTTTATGAAGGACGGTATAAAGCGTCTTCTTAAGAACAAAATAGCAACTATCAGCTTTTTCGTTATAGTTTTTATAGTTCTCGCGAGTATAATTATTCCTTTTGTATGGCCTTACGGCTATGAGGAATTGCTCGGTATGGATCCCATCTATGGACAGATGGATGATTCTTACGACAGCATAAAGCCTATGAGATACGGCTACGCAGAGCGAGTAAGAATGTTTGGAAAGGCTAAGGCTCAGTACGTATTTTTTGCATTCTACGACCCCGAGCTTCCGGAGGGAGAGAGGGCAGTCGCGGATAAGAACGCAATGAAGGCTGAGGCTGAGGCGTTCCTTGCAGAGTATAAAAAAGGCAACGCCGGCGCCGATTCGTTTGAAGCGCTTGCCAAGAAAACGGATGCTGTGTATAAAGATCAGACAACCAAGCCCGCAACGAACAGGAGCTACCCTGTTTTCATTGAATATGTATCTACTGAATATAAAGATGATAAAGAGATAAAAGTAGTAAGAGTAGAGAAATCTAAAGAAGAAGCGGTCCTTGACTGGCTCTGGGAGGCCGATTTCTGGAACAAAAAAGCAAGACAGGAAAATGACACCGCTATTATTGACGGAGTAAACGGATATTACGTTGTTAACTTCCTCGGATACGAGGAAGGCGGAGAAAAAATATTCCCCCATCTTTTCGGAACCGACTCTCTGGGTAGAGATTACTTTATCCGTGTCGTTTACGGAACGAGAATATCTCTTATCGTCGGTTTCTTCGCGAGCCTTATAGTTCTCGTTATAGGAATGACGATAGGCTCTATCGCGGGTTACTGCGGCGGTAAGATAGACCTTGTCATCATGCGTATTGTAGACATTATCTATTCGTTGCCCGATATGCTTATGGTCATACTTCTCGCAACGGTAATTTCTACGTTGTTTGAAGACAAGATAGAAGGAACGTTTTTAGAGGCAATAGGCGGAAATATTATAAGCCTTTTCATCGTTTTCGCTCTCCTTTACTGGGTATCTATGGCTCGTCTTATAAGAGGACAGATCCTCTCGCTTCGTGAGCAGGAGTACGTTCTTTCGGCAAAAGCTACGGGCGCGGGCAGCCGCTGGATAATCGCAAAGCATCTCGTTCCCAACTGTATAAGCGTTATAATTATTTCCACAGCGCTTCAGATCCCCAGCGCGATATTTACGGAAAGCTATCTTTCCTTCATAGGACTCGGTGTTAACGCTCCTATGCCCTCGCTCGGATCTCTCGCAAATGAGGCACTTAACGGAATTGGGCAGTATCCTCATTTCCTTATAATGCCGGCTGTCGTTATTTCGCTTATCGTGCTTTCTTTGAACCTTTTCGGCGACGGTCTGCGTGACGCGTTTGACCCAAAGATCAACAGTTAAGGCGAAGGAGGTATAATATGGCATTACTTGAAGTAAAAGACCTTCGCACGTCCTTCTTTACGGACGCGGGCGAAGTTAAGGCGGTAAACGGGATCTCCTTTAATCTTGAACGCGGAAAAGTTCTTGGAATCGTCGGTGAATCGGGTTCCGGAAAATCAGTTACCGCATATTCTATAATGCAGATACTCGCGTCGACAGGTAAGATCGTCGGCGGATCTGTAAAATACGACGGGCAGGAGCTTGTCGGAGCCGGCGAGAAGGTTATGAAGACCATTCGCGGAAACCGTATCTCGATAATTTTCCAAGACCCTATGACGTCGCTGAATCCTACTTATACTATCGGTCATCAGCTTATGGAGGCAATAATGCTTCATACGCCGAGAAACCGTAAGCAGGCGAAGGAAAGAGCGATAGAGATGCTGAGGCTCGTCAATATAAACGAGCCCGAAAAGAGAATGAAGCAGTATCCGT